>JADFPG010000024.1 GCA_022562455.1 Fidelibacterota bacterium
CTTGACTGCCGCCACCATTGGCGCGACTCTGGCCTTCTTTATAGCCCGTTATTTGGCCTCTGATTGGGTAGCTGAAAAAGTGGGTGGAAAATTGAAAGAAATAATAGACGGAGTCAATGCAGCCGGCTGGCGTTTTGTGGCTTTTGTCCGCCTGGTTCCTTTATTTCCCTTTAACCTTCTGAATTATACTCTGGGATTAACACAAATTGAAAGTCGGCATTTTATAGTTGCCTCTTTTATCTGCATGAGCCCCGGCGCTGTGGCTTATACGTACTTAGGTTATGTTGGACGTGAAGTCGTCGGTGGGGGAGAGAATCTGGTAAGTAAGGGCTTGTTAGCTTTGAGTTTATTGGCTGCTTTAACCCTGTTACCGGGGTTGGTAAAACGGCTCTTTCCCGGTTTGAGTGGCAAGCTCGGTCGATGAATTATATCAGCAATTTAATAATGGTTCTTCAGTGAAAATGGCTGAAGTACGTACGGAAATTTTAATGGACCAGTGGGACACATTAACATAGGACAAATGATTCCCATAGCACAACTTAGTAGACTTTTTGAACTAGTGCCGGGTCAAGCGTATATTAGCGCAACCAAGTCTTGTTTTTTTTGCCGCTTACTTCGTTGAATATCTTAAACATAGCTAATGCTATGCTGAAAATATTCGCCTTGTTATCGACAAAAATTACTGCGACTTTTTGCACACTACACACTTGACACGACACCAGAAGAATTCAGAAGTAAATTGATAGCGAGGTATTAACATGAGTAAAATTCAAAATCACTTAATATTTTTTACCTTACTCGGATTGGCAGCAACCTTATCCGGTCAGGAATCTATCGAAATAAAAAGCGCTACTACTTGCAAAAAATGCCATGAAGATATTTACATTCAATGGTCAAGTTCACAGCATGCTCGTTCCACTCCGGCAAATAATATTCTATTTGCCAAGATTTACGAATTATCCCGGAAGGATACCAATGGTGATACTAAATTATACTGCATTCGCTGCCACGCACCTGTTTCACAGATCAATGGAGATGTGGATTTGGTGCAAGAGATTACCAACGAGGGCATTACTTGTGATATTTGTCATTCCATATCGGAATTGAGCGACAGTCCACAACATTGGCCTAATATTTATGAACCGGGGAATATTAAGCGCGGTCCACACGGAGATACTGATCCGGAAGGACACGAATCTGTTTATTCAGAGTTGTTTGAAAACAGCCGGCTTTGTTCCGGTTGCCATGGCGATATGCTGGATATCCCCGGCACCAGGAGTTGCGGGAATTTGACGATCTGTGATACTGATTTCGAATGGAAGTCATCCTCTTATGCCGCTGATGGAAAATCATGCGTGGATTGTCATATGACGGGAATATCGGGGCAGTTAATAGCCGATAAAACAGAAACGGAATCCCAGCACAACTTTTACGGTGCGTACTCCCCCGGAAAACTACGAGAAGCGGCGAAAGTAGATCTAAACATTAAGGAATTTGAAGGTGAGATAATAGCCAGTGTACAAGTTGAAAATGTAGGAGCGGCTCATCTGCTTCCCACAGGGCCGCCGGCGCGAATGATGATCTTGAAGGTATCGGCGCTGAATAATGCCGGTGAAGTGATCTGGAGCAATTTTACCGATAACCCGGCTGCACAGGATCCCTACGGTATTTTCCACATTGTCTTTGCGGATCCTGATGGCAAAGTTCCATCAATGCCCTGGTTAGCATCGAGGATCGTGAAGGATACGCGGTTAAGGCCGGGCGAAAAAAGGCAACTGGTTTACAAACTTCCGGCTGAAGGAGTCGTAATGGTAGAAGCAAAATTGCTCTATCGATTGGCGCCCCCTCCTTTGCTCGATAAATTTGAGATTACCGATTCTACGTTACGCAACCCGTACCTGATGGCTCAGGCAAGAAAATTAGTACGAACAAAATAACTAGGAGTTTTTACTATGGAAGGAAAAACAGTTTTAATATTGGGCGGAGGTGTAGGCGGTCTTGTTACATCCAACACGCTGCGGAAAATACTTGGAAAAGAACACAGAATTGTTCTCATTGAACAAGATATGGAGCATCATTTTGCACCCTCTTTCCTCTGGCTGATGACAGGGTTAAGAAAATCAGAAAAGATTTCCAGGAATCTTAACCGTCTCAATCGTAAAGGAATTGAAATTGTGAATGGAAAAATAACCCGGATTGACCCGGAAAAGAAGGTAGTAGATGTGAATGGTCAACAGCTTTCCGGTGATTTTATAGTAGTTTCGTTAGGTGCACATTTGATTCCCAATTCCGTTCCCGGTTTAGAAAGCGTGGGATATAATTTCTATTCCCTGGAGGGCGCAGAAAATCTGCGGGATGCCTTGAAGGATTTTCAGGGAGGTGATTTGGTGGTACTCATTACTTCTATTCCCTATAAATGTCCAGCAGCGCCATACGAAGCAGCCATGCTTTTGGAGTATGATTGTCGCAAGCGGAAAATACGGGATAATATTAATATATCTCTTTATGCTGCCGAACCCGGTCCTATGGGCGTTGCCGGAAAGGAATTGTCTGCCGGTCTGCGTAAAATAATAGAGGATAAAGGAATTCGATACTATCCTGAACATCAACTAATAAGCGTAGATCAAAAAGAAAAAACGCTCCATTTTTCAAACGGAGCAAAGGCTCATTTTGATTTTCTGGCGTATGTTCCCACCCACGAAGCCCCAAAAATTGTAAAAGAAGCAGCGCTTACAGGTGAATCGGGCTGGATATCGGTTAATCGCAATACTCTGGAAACGAAGTTCCCGGATGTGTACGCCATTGGCGATATAACGGGTATTCCCCTGGCTCTCGGCAAGCCGCTCCCCAAGGCCGGTGTATTCGCTCATTATCAGGCGGAAATTGTTGCTCATAATATTGCCGTGGATATCACCGGGAAGGGTAGGAAAAAACAATTCAATGGCCACGGAGAATGCTTTATTGAACTGGGTGACGGAAAAGCGGGATTCGCCAGAGGGAATTTTTATGCTGAACCGCTTCCTGATATAAAAATGTATAAACCGGGTCGACATTGGCACGCCGGCAAAGTCCTTTTTGAGAAGGATTGGCTCCGCAGGTGGTTTTAAATGAAAGTGTTACAAAAAAGATTGATATACCAGCTACCTGAAATAAAAGTAGTAAATAACCATCATTTATATATTCTTCTTCCACTGTTGTAGAATAAACTGGAGGAGTACCATTTCAAATTCCTCTTTAATGTAACCTGAATCCTAATAATGTAAGTTGTTTCTAACGATGATAGTCTTTTAATTAGGCCTGACTTGGTTCACTTAGATGCGGCAGAACGCCGTATGAGGCTCCCTTTCAAGAGAAAGACCCTCATTTCCCCCTTTCCCTTTACCTCAATAATGCCTCGTTTCTCAAAAAGAAACTTGTCCTTCAACCGTGAGTGAGTCTCTTCTGATACTTGGATTTCACCTGCTAATCCATAAGACTCCATTCGGCTGGCCGTATTAACTGTGTCGCCCCACAAGTCATAGATAAATTTGTTCTCGCCAATTACACCCGCGGTAATTGGCCCACTGTTGATACCAATTCGCAGTTGAATCTGTAAACTCATTACTTCGCTCAGTTTACTCATCTGTTTTTGCATATCAAGTGCCATCTCAGCAACCGATGCTGCATGGTTGGCATTACCTTCTGGCAGTCCTCCCACGACAAGATAGGCATCGCCAATCGTCTTGATTTTTTCCAGTTGATGTTTCTGAGCCAATCGGTCAAAAGCTGTGAAAATGCGATTCAGAAGATTGACCAACTCACCAGAAGTAAATTGTGAGGACATCTTGGTGAATTCGACAATATCGGCAAATAGGATTGTTACATCTTCGAAGTCATCTGATATCGATTCCCGTGACAGTTTCAGCCGTTCAATAATTGGTTGGGGTAGGATCTTGAGCAGAAGCTTTTCAGATTGTTCTCTCGCAGCATTCAATTGTGAGGTACGTTTCTGCACTCGTTTCTCCAGTTCAACGTTCAACCTGTGCAGTTCATCTTCCGTCGAGATCCGGGCAGAAATCTCCTTTTTCAATTGAGCATTCTGCTTTAGAAGTTGCTTTTGTAAGCCACGGATGGTTAGGTGATTCTGTACTCGAACTAGAACTTCTTCAAACTGAAATGGTTTTGTAATATAGTCTACGCCACCTAAAGAAAAGGCCTTCACTTTGTCGATGGCATCACCTAAAACACTAATAAATATCAACGGAATATCTTCAGTTTGCACATTAGCCTTCAAATGTTGACAAAGTTCATACCCATCCATGTCAGGCATTTTGATATCGAGCAAAATTAAGTCCGGGCGAATAGATTGTGCTACCGCCAAAGCCTTTGCGCCCTCAAGGACTCCCCGAACTTGATATCCATTATTTCTCAAGAATAGAGACAAAAGATCCAGGTTGGCTGGATCATCATCAACAATAAGAATACTCTTTTTAGTCATCTTATATTTGGGGTTGCTTGTGTTGAAGCAATCATTTGCACAAATGTAGACTTCTCATTAACGGCTGTTGTGTCCAATAAGTTAAGTTACTGCATATGTCAACTGCAATTGAGTAATGAGTGATAATTCGGGAGAATATAGTTTATTGATCTGGAACGACTTCTTACCAGGAAATATATATATCTTCTAAAAACCTAAACACACTAATAACTGGATATTTTCCAGGATTAAAAAATAACCGGCTTTGGTTAACAAAGAGAATGTGGATAGTCACTTTCATCGGGTAAAGATTTGGAGGTGTTCTGGATTTCGTACTACTGCATAAGTAAGTGGCAGAATGTGGATGAGGCTGCATTCTGTTATGTATTTGCACCAATTTTCAGTCGTTGGACATATGTATAAACATATAATAGGATAATAATGTATTATTATCTTGCAATCAATTAATTAGAAATAATAAATTTAAACAGTTAAAGAACTTATTAAATGGTAAAGTTAGATGGATGAAATTTCACAACAGGCAATCAAGGTTTTTAAAGCCTTGGCAGATCCTGTACGCTACAGGATTATTCAACTCCTGATTGAGAAAGGAGAACTGGGCTGTGCCGAGTTTGCAGAGGTCTTCGATATAAGTGCACCTGCTCTGTCGCATCACTACCGAATATTGGAAGAAGCGAGTTTGGTTTCGACCAGAAAATCAGGTCAGTACGTATTCCTCAGTCTGGACGAAGTGGTTCTTGATAAGTTTATTCCGGGATTTGAGAAGGACCATATCCGCCAGTAGAAATAAAAACTTCAAACATTTACCATAAACAACTAAGGAAAAATAAAATGAAAAAAACAACACTATCAATCGGTACCCTGTTATTAGCTACTGCATTCCTGTTTACAGGTTGCGAAGATAAAAAGGATGCGGATGATGATCACAATGATGAATTCACAATTGAGTTTTCTTATGAACCCAATCCTGCAACCGTAAATACTGAAATATCTTTCACATTTAAAATTGAAGATGATCATGGTGAACATGTTGAAGGATTAATGCATACCGAATGTGAATTTGAAATGACGGGCATGGATGCGGTGGAAATGGAATTAACTGAAGACCCAACAGATCATGGACATTATCTCGGAACAGCTACATTTACAATGGCTGGAGAATATGAGGTTCATTTTGAGTACATGCATGGTGATGAAATGAATCATATGTCAGCAACCGCGACGTTTACTGTCCAGTAAGGAGGACTAAAATGAATTCGAATCATATGAAATTCACTCTAAAAATAATTATTATGGGTGCATTTTCATTCCAAATGATGTGGGCCTATCCGGGTTTTGGAAAAAAAATCAATCCGGAAATGTCCAAATCCTGTAGTCAATGCCACGTGGCTTTTCCCAAATTGAGGCTATATGGGAGAACTATTAGGGAAATCGGTTATAACGTGCCCAAAACAGAAGTAGAAGATGAGGGATTATTGAAATCAATATACCGAGCAATTCCCATAGGAGTACGTGGTAAAATCGATATGGCTGATACTGAAAATGGAAAATCCATGCTTTCCCTGGTGCAGATTTTAAGTTCCGGCACTGTTTTAAATAATAAAGTTTCCTGGTGGTATCATAAACATCTTTATGATACAGAAGGTGATAAAAACAGTAAAGCCATTGATGCAGATAAATTTGTACCATTTAACGAAGGTCAACCCCATGAAATTTGGTTCCAGTATAATCACTCTACGGCCATAAATTTAAGGGTCGGCATGTTCGAATTACCCTTCTGGTTATCTCCGGTGAAAACCAAAATAGGCGAATCTGAATTTTTATGTCACGGAGCCACCGGTAACCCGGATATGGCTGGAACTTTGGCTTCTCCTCAATTTGGGTTTGCCATAAATGGCTATCTGCCTAAACGCGCATCGGAGGATGATTGGGGTGCAGATTCGGAGGAAAATTTTGTCGAAGGATATAATTATGCCTTTACGGCAACCAACGGTAAAGCTGAATTTCCCCAGGGTTTTGATTTTTTATCTGACCAAGATGGCTCGAGTATGACCTTTGATACTTTTTTTGCTAGGTTCACCAAAAAGAATGCTTCGTATGCTGCAGGGATATGGGCTCTAACCGGCATGTCAAAATTGGCACCCGAAGATGAACATAATGGCCATGATATGGAAACTATGGAAATTGATGATAATATGGATTCCGAAAGATATTATCGTTTGGGTTCACATATTGACATATTTCTAAAAGGAGACGATATCAACCTGTACGGAGAAATTGTGTACGGCAACGACATAAATCGGGACTTCTTGGGCGGAATGATAGATTACGATCATTTGATACACCCAAGGGTTTTAGGCCAGGTACGATGGTCCGGAGTTTTCTTTCTAAACGGAGATGCACCGGTTAAAGCGGACGATGGACATGGTGATGATCATGGAGAAAAAGAAGAAAGTGGAGGTCATGCTCACGGAGCAATGATAATGGATGACGCCAGTTTTATTTCCGCAGGGATGTTCTATTTGCCACTTACTAATATTCGTATTGGTCTTGAATATATTTACCAGTTGAACGGAGATATAGGAAAAGGTATTCGTGGTAGAGGCGGTAAGGGAATTTTCCAAATTCAATTCGGTTTTTGATTTTTAAGGATTAGAGGGCTTTGCAAAACCTGATGTGTGAAGAAAAAAGAGGTAAAATTTGCTTGATTAAGGCGGGAAACGCAGTCAATAGTGGGACTATGGACAAGTTTTCCAACGAAAAACAGGCGGATTTTGCACTTTTTAATTTGGGCAAAGGGTTTTGCAAAGCCCTCTGTTAGAAACTGGCAAAGAGGGTTACGAAAAGGTTTGATGGATATAAAGAAAAACCACAGGGAAAAACTTCTGAGGTAAATGCAAAAGTCCATTTACATTATATCGTAAATTTCTTGTTTTTCTCTTTGCTTTCTATGTGTGAATCTGGGGAACTTAGGCAACGAAATATTATATACTTTTAACAAAAATCTCTAGGAAAAAACAATGCCACACACCAAAAGCTTCTTAAAGATTGCCCTGTTTGCTATGTTCATTATTATATCCTGCGGAAAACAAACCGCACCGAATATAATTATTGAAACAAAACAAACACTGTCAATACCCACCATGGATTCCAATACTAATAGAATGCGGGTGGAATCAAACGTTACACCATTAACAATCGAGGACAACCAAACGGCTGTTTCTATAAATCCCCCTGTCAATGAAAAGAAATCTAACACCCAACAAGTTCAAGAATTGACTACTAACCCGGTTGAATCTGATGAATCGACTGAAATAGAATCTATACCTAATCCTATGATGAACTCCGATAACATTGATGAGGAAAATTTTTCAGAAGAAACAACGGAAATTGAATTTTCTACATCCCCAAATGCAGTGTTTGAATACGGATGGGAAGAATACATGGTCAAACCCGGGGACTATCTTATTAAAATTGCAAAAAATGAATATGGAGATTGGAAAAGATGGCGGGATATTTATGATTGGAACCGAAAAGAAATAGGAGATAACCCAAATCTGATTTATCCATATCACTTCCTGGACATGAAAAAACCAATGGATCAAGTGGAAAAAAGTGAACCGGTATTCAACGAATATATAATTCAGAAAGGTGATAATCTTTGGACGATTGCCGGGCAAACGTATGGTGATGAAAAATCATGGATTGTCATTTACTGGGACAATGAAGAAATCATTGATGCTGAGGGTGGCATTCTATCTCCCGGTATGATTTTACAATTAAGGACGAAGTTAGACCCTCGTTCGTAAGATGAATAAACTATATCCGGTATAAAGCACAGGTTACCCCAAATAAGTTTCAAAATCTTTTTCCTGCAAACCATAATCCACAATATTCGCAAATTCTTTTCCTTTTTAAATGATCAGCACCCGGATTTTTTGAATTTGATCGATGGCGCGTTAAAACGCAGGATGCCAGTTCCGGGTATTGGATAATTCTATCTTAAAGATCACTTTTTCTAAAAAATTGTTTTTCTATCAAATAAATCCAAAATAATTTCAAAAGATAAACTCCAATCATCCAAAACTAAATGTAGCGTGAATAATTCTACCTGTTTCTCTGTTAACCCCGGAAATTTCCAGATTATCAGCCAAATTCGAATAAAATAAATGTGAATAGTTTATTCTCAAAGACTGAATAAATCCATATAAGGTATCTCTGTCATTTTATTCGAACTATCACCATGAAATTTACAAGTTGAGAAAATATCACCCGTTGCGATAAAAAAATATGCTCCGATGGTTTTTCTCAAGCTATGCATTGCAAGATCATTATACGCTCATATAACTCATTAAGCATACTGACTTATCTTTTCCAATAGCAATTCTCTCTTAATGGGTTTTGATATGTAATCATTACATCCAGCGGTCATACAATTGTCCCGATCTTTGGTAAAAGCATGAGCGGTGGTTGCAATAACCGGAGTTTTCTGCCAAGGCTTGGTCTTCCGCATCCAACGGACCAAGTCTAACCCATCTTCATTCCCGACTAATGATAAATCCAACAAAATCAAGTCAACCGGGCATTTTTTCAATTGCCGTTTAGCCTCATTCACTGATACAGCAAAACATAAATCGTATTGTCCCTTCAGGAAAAACTCAATAAGTCTTTGGGAATTGGGTTCATCCTCCACCAATAAAACCTGCTTCTTTTCAACAGGCTCAGCAATCGGTTGTATTTTGGCTTCTCCTTTTTCAACCTGCTTTTTAAGAATACGTTTTTTTACCGGCTTAAAGGTCAGTGTAAATGTTGTCCCGACATCTTTAGTACTCTCCACATCAATGTCTACCTGGTTTATATCCAGGTGATGCTTGGCAATCGCCATCCCCAACCCAATTCCTTGATATTTCTTCGTGTATCCTTCGCTCTCCTGAGTAAAAGCATCAAACAGGTTTTTCATGTACTCTTTAGAAATACCAATACCCGTATCCTGAATTGATAAAATATATTGATCAGCTTTTTGTGCCAAAGATACAGCGATTTCCCCCTTTTTCGTATACTTGATGGAATTATCAATGATATGGCTTATTGCTTGTGACACACCATTTTGATCGGCTTTGATAAAGGCAGAATTAAGAGCAGATTTATACTTCATCTTCAAACCTTTCTTATCAGCCATTGTTTGAAATTCAGAGACCAGATTCTTAACCAGTTTTACCAGATCAAGTTGTTCTATTTTTAAGTCATACGTCCCGGCTTCAATCTGGGAAATATCCAGAATCTCATGAACCGTCTCCATTAAACGGTTACCACTGTGTTTGATCATATCAAAGAATCCCTTTTCCTCCTTACTAACCAGATGGCTCGTGCGGTCCTCCAGTAAGTCCGTAAACCCCAGAATCGCGTTTAAGGGTGTTCGAATCTCATGGGACATGTTGGCCATAAACAAGGCCTTTATCCTTTCGCCCTCTTGAGCTTTTTCTAAAGCAACCTCAAGTTCCTTTCGAGCTTTGATGCGTTCTGTAATGTCCCTGGAGACGCCCATAACTCCTAAAAACTCACTGTTTTCATCCCTGAGAATAGAGGAAGAAAGAAAAGATGTGAATGTCTCACCATTCTTGCGCTTGTTTAGTATTTCTCCATAGAATTGACCTGTTTGTCGGGTCGTTTTATGAGCTTTTAATCCTTCTGCCGGATTAGCATAGAGTATATTAATGTGCTTGCCCAGAACCTCAACTTTACTGTATCCAAACGTTTTTTCAGCAGCCTGGTTGAACTCTACGATTCTGCGGTTCTTATCTACAGAAATAACCATATCCAGAGAACTTTCAATAAGGTTCATGGCATATTCCTGAGATGCTTTTATTTCTTCTTCCGCCCGTTTATGCTCGATAGCCATGGCCACTTGGTTGGAAACAAACATAAGAATATCTTTCTCTTCCTTCCCAAACCGGACACCCTTGGTGTAGCTCTGAGTAACCAGTATACCAATAGTCTTATTCTCAGTTTTCAGGGGTATACCCAGCCAGTCAACCGAAGGTGTTCCAATTTGCTCAACTTCCCCTTTCTTTACAAGCTCCTCAAACACTTTTGGCGATGCCAATAGAGGCTCCCCTTTACGGAGAACATATTCTGTCAACCCTCTGCTAAGTTTTTTAGGCGCCGGCGCATCATCATATTCATCTACATAATATGGAAAACTGAGTATCTTACTGTCAGGATCATAAAGTGCAATGTAAAAATTCTTTACCGACATCAATTCCCCAACAATGTCGTGAATCAGACTGAAAAGCGATTCAAGATTCTGAGCAGAATGCACTGCTTCTGAAATTCTATATATGGAAGCCTTCACCGCCTCCGCCTGCTTGCGCTCAGTGATATCCTTTATTGTTGCTATAAATCCAAAAGGGTTTCCAGATACATCATTAATTAAAGAAGCACTTAATTCACCTTTGAAATGTGTTCCATCTTTTTTCAAAAAGGTATACTCTTGGTCTCTAATAAATCCCTTTTCAAGAGTTTTCTTAAGATTGGTAGTGGCTTTTTCATGATCCTCGGGAGCAATAAGTTTAAATGCACTTTTTCCCAGCAGTTCCTCTTTCTTCAAATAGCCATGTATTTCGAGTGTACGCTGTGAAACAAACGAAAGGTTACCCTCTAAATCAGTCACAGTGACGGCATCAGGAGATGTCTCAATGAGAGTCCTGTATTTTTCCTCACTTTCCTGTAAAGCCTTCTCAGCCTGCTTGCGTTTGGTGATGTCACGCGTGACAGCAAGAATAGTAGTAATCTCCCCTTTAATATTTCGCATTGGAACTGAATGAGATTCAAGTAGTCGGTGGTTACCTTTTAAGCCTACGATTTCAAACTCCATTATTCCTGATTTACCCTGATAAACCTTTGCATTAAACGCTTTGAATGCAGATCTATATTCGGGAGACAGAAGGGGATAAACAGACATTCCCACCACTTCATCAGGGGTATCGGCATCAACCATTTTTAGACCTGCCAGATTCATTTTCAATACTATACCATTTTTGTCAAGTAATTTGACACATTCCGGTTCAGAGTCAAAAATGGTTCGAAAGCGTTCTTCACTCTCCCTCAATTCCTCCTCCACCTGCTTGCGCTCGGTGATGTCACGAGCGGTAGCATAAACAATACCGTCATTGGCAAATGTTGCCTGCCACTCAAGTGTTTTATATGAACCATCTTTGCATTTATATCGATTGACAAAATTTGCAACAGAACTACCTTTTAACTGCCTCTCCACTGCCTTGTTTGTCCTTTCCACATCATCCGGATGAACAAGTTTAGCCCAGCCCATATTAAGAAACTCTTCAGTCTTATATCCCAGAACTTTTTCCCAAGAGGGATTGACTTTAACTAATTTCCCATCAGGTGTGAAAACACCCACCATATCCGGAGAGAGGTTAAATATGTCTTCAAAATCCTCTTCAGCTTTCTTGCGCTCGGTGATGTCTTCTCCAATACCCAATATACCTATCACTTCACCGTTATCATTTAGCCTTGGAGACAGGGTCAAATGAACCAACAGTTTGCGGCCATCTTTTGTTACTTCCACAATCTCGCAGCTTGTTCCTTTTTTGTTCTTCTGTATGAACGATCTCATTTCCTTCACTATTTTCAATGTTTCCTCTTCATCCTCAGGATACAATATGCCGATTTTCTGATGACCAACAATTTCTTCAGACTTATACCCAAAAATCTTTTCAGCGCCTTGATTCCAATAAAGGATGTTACCCTCCCAATCGGTAGAAATAATAGAAACAGAAGTAGAACTTTCTAAAATGTTTCGTAGAAATGCATTTGTTTCTTGCAGTTCCTCTCCTGCTCGCTTACGATCAGTGATGTCCCGTATGATTCCATGGTAGCTGATGATATTCCCTTCAGGATCCTTTCGAAGGGAGGTTGTCAACAGGCATTCAATAATCGCACCATCTTTTTTCTTTAAGGATACTTCGAAATCCTTAACAAATCCTTCCTCCTCAATCATCTGTTTAAACTTTAGGCGATCATCCTTGTTCTTATACATTTTAATTAAGGGTAGGGTAAACAACTCATCTCGGCTGTAACCCAGCATTCTTTCCAGTGATTGGTTGAAATCAATTAAAAATCCATCCGTTGAAGATATATAAATGGCATCCCGGGACTCTTCAAAAAGGGTGTTGTACTTTTCTTCGCTCTCTCGCAGCATCGCTTTTAGCCGTTTTGCATCCGAGGTGTTTTTATCAATCGAAATATGGTCCATAGCCGAGACTCAACGAATCCTGTGATTTACAATGTTGTTCACTTTATTCAATAACAAATCCATAAAGATAATGATATAGCTTACTCCATGGTGTTAGGTAATCCCGTATTGGGTGAGCATGTCCTTTAACTGAATTGACTTATACGGCTTTTGCATGTAATCGGTAAATCCTTTCTCGAGCAACTCTTTTTGCATCCCTCCTCCATAGTATGCTGTAATAGCAATTATCGGTAGATCAGTGTACCTCTCCTGTTGTCGAAACTCTTCCATCAGGGAAAGTCCCGAAATACCGGCACCAAGATGGATGTCTAGTAACATGCAATCTACATTGATACTTTTCATTATGCTCAGGGCTTCTTCTGCAGAAGATATAGCTATTGCGGAAATCCCAAGTTTACTGAGTACCGTTATGAGATAAGCTGTTTGAAATGGATCGTCTTCGACAACCAAAATTTTTGGCACATCACTCGGGGATAGTGGCTTACTTGTAATTACACTTTGTTGTATTTTTGTTGCCTGATTTTTGAGTTCCGTCCATTGTTCAATTGAAAGCTTCTTTGCTGCACGTAGAAAATCTGGCACAACAGTTGGCCTTTTGATGATTACCTTTTCAACATCAGGATCGACCATTCCAGCTTTGGCAAAAAGAATGTCACTTGGATAATCCAGCACTGCCGCTATTCTTTTTAATAGCCAAGGAGACGGTTTTTTAACTCGATCGTTTTCGATGTTCGCGATGGATATGGCGGTGACATCGACCTTGCGTCCGAGTTCTCTTAAACCGATGCCCTTTTTTTCTCTCAGTTGATGTATCAACTGACCCAGAGTTTTTTTACTCATTTTGGATTATTCTTCAGGCTATTGTTAATTGTTAATTAACACTTTACATGTTTAATTTATCATTAATTCTCTTTTCTATCAAGCTATAAAAAAATCTTGGAGAAAACCAGAATAAACCATGTCCTAAAAATAGATCCATAGCTAATAAAACCTGTAAGCTCAATAATATGTATAGATTCTTCGGGTTCATATCCGCCGCCGGCCTGCTCGCCCCCTTTGTTTTTATTTAATAGTGACAGGCGGAGAATCTTGCCCCCGCTACTCGTCGAGAACCCTTGATTTCCCTCCGGAAGTCAAGTGTTTTTCCATTTGTAGTAAAGTGTTGTCTGATGCATTCTTGAAATGTTTTGTGATGTTTATGTTGCCCTACTGTCCGTGTCAAATACTAAATTCGGTGTATATAATTCACACTGTTTATCCTATCACCAAGTATAATTATGGAAACAAAAACGGGTTCATACACAATTAGAAAAGATAAAACGCTGGACATTACAAGAAAGAAAGCGTTATAATTTAACTGTCTGTTCAGCTTGATTTGTGTGAAATGAATAATAAGATGACATATCAAAATACTCTTTTAACTCAATCGCAAAAGTCTCCCAAGTCAAATAAGAAATCCATGACAGGGTCTAGAAAATTACAAGCAAACTGAATGGGGTCTGATTATCCGATCAACACAAGATAAACAGAAAGCCATCGAACAATTTCGTAACCATGTCTCCAGTGGAAAGGCTGCCTTTTTCGAAAAATATGGTATGGATTTTGTCATGGGAAATCGTGAAAAATCCATTCTGGAAGATATGGATGGAAAAAAACGCTTGTTCAATCTTCACTGCAACGGGGGTGTTTTCAATCTGGGACACCGAAACACTGAATTAATAGAGGTGCTTACCACTGCTCTAGAAGATTTGGATATCGGCAATCATCATCTCTTAAGCCGGGAACGGGCGGAGTTGGCTTCCATGCTGGCCGACCTTATGCCAAAAGATTTGAATGTTACAATCTTTGGTGTCAGTGGAGGAGAGGCAGTGGATGTTTCTATCAAAGTCGCCCGGGGATTTACCGGAAGGACCGGCATTATTTCTGCCAAAGGAGGATACCACGGGCATACTGGTTTGGCGTTGGCTGCAGGCGATGAACAATATCGCAAGCCTTTCGGTCCCCAAGCCCATGGTTTTTCCCAGGTACCTTTCGCAGATTTAAGTGCATTGGCCGAATCGATTAACGAGCGTACTGCCGCAGTGATTCTGGAAACAATTCCTGCCACGATGGGGATTATCATCCCCGAATTAGATTATATTCAGGGTGTCCGCAGATTATGCGATGAAAACGGCGTTCTTCTCATTCTGGATGAAGTACAAACAGGGCTGGGAAGGACGGGAAAGCTGTGGGCGTTTGAGCATTATGATATATTACCGGATATAGTGGTGCTGGGGAAAGGCCTTTCCGGTGGTGTATATCCTATTTCTGCAACGGTTATACGCGAACCATTAGAGCAAGTCTTTCACCCCGACCCCTTCATACATATTTCCACTTTTGGTGGTGCAGAAGTGGGTTGCCGTGTTGCCAAGAAAGTTCTGGAAATATCTTCGTCCCCTGATTTTTTATCTCATGTGAACACACTGGCTGACGATTTTAAAAAAGGATTAACTGAAATACAGACAAAACATTCTAGATTTTTCCTGGAACTACGGCAGTGCGGACTGATGATGGGTTTGAAGCTGAAAGATGACATTTCAGGACCTATACTAACTAAAACAGCCTACGACAATGATTTACTCATGGTCTATGCCAATAACGACCAATCTGTTTGCCAATGCCTGCCGCCGCTGAATATGGATTTGGATGATGTGAATTACGTCATGACCCAATTGGATAAAGCGCTGTCATCTGCAAAACTGCTGCGACCTATTGCTAAAGGAAAAAAAGCCATAGAATCAGTCTGGAAAAAAATCACAATTCAATAATATGAATTCAAATCAACATAGGCTATGTTCTACAAACTTACTGAAATAAACGTAATAAATTTCTTCAAAAATATTCAACACGGAGTTGGTTATTGGTTCATATTGGTTTCTATAAATATTCTACCACAGAGTCAACAAGCGATATATCAAAATATCAAGGGAAATCCCGTAGGCTTACAGTCCCGTACTTTATGTCAGGAGATTGTATGTTAATAGGAACATTGAATATAGAAAATATAAACCCCGTTAAACAGATTGTTAAAAAGTGCAAGCGATTCAGTTCATCTTTAGAACATAGCCATCAGCATATAATTATAGAATTTGAAAAAGGGTTAAATCCCGCAGATTTAGACGCCTCTAAAGTAGAAGCTCAAATTTTAGGCTATGGGGAAATTTCAACAGTCTTTCAAATCGATGGATTGGAATTACTTGCCTGCAAACGCATGCCTTTGTTTGAGAAAAAATCGGATGCGGAAGCTTATGAAAGGAATTATCGGCTCTATTGCCGGCATTTATCTGATGCAGGAATAACCATTCCCAATGACTATACACTGGTCGTGGAAAATCAAGGTCGTCCAGTGACTTTATATATAATCCAGGATCAGCTGCAGGCAAGCAATTTTGCTCATAAACTGATACATACAGAATCAGACAAAGAATCTGAAAGTATCATTCGTTCGGTTGTGATTGAAATCAAAAAAATCTGGGACTATAACAGACAGAAAAGTCCGGATCTTGAATTGGCCTTAGATGGACAATTGTCCAACTGGGTGAAGAGTGGGAATCAATTTATTTACATCGATACCAGCACACCCCTATTCAAAATTAAAGGGATAGAACAATTGGATCCCGAGCTATTTCTGAAAAGCGCACCATCCTTTTTGCGATGGCTCATCCGCTGGTTATTTCTGCAAGATGTTATGGACAGATATTACAATTTGCGGCAGGTATTTCTGGACTTGGCGGGTAACCTGTACAAAGAAAATAAACCGGAGCTGATTCCGGCAGCATTGAAGATTATTAACGATAATTTGGACGAAAATGATGAGCCTATTATTGAAAAAGAAGTCACCAAATATTATAAAGAAGATAAGCTGATTTGGGCTCTTTTTCTTGCCTTGCGGCGTTTTGACCGCTTGCTGAAAACGACCTTATTTCGGCAGCGCTATGAATACATTCTTCCAGGAAATATTAAACGGTGAACCATGTGTGATACATTTGTTGCTTTAAAAAGTGCAACAGTGGACGGTTCTGTCATTTTTGGTAAAAACAGCGACAGAGAGCCCAATGAAGCTCAATCTCTGGAATACCATCCCGCTAAAAATAATGAACAGAAGAATCTGGATTGCACGTATCTCACAATCCCACAAGTGCAGAGCACCTATGGTATATTGATTTGCAGACCTTTCTGGATGTGGGGAGCGGAGATGGGGATCAACGAGCATGGCGTAACGATGGGAAATGAGGCAGTATTTACGAAAATGCCATTGGAAAAAGGAAACGCGCTTACGGGAATGGATTGTCTTCGACTCGCTTTGGAAAGATCCGATTCTTCTATCAAGGCTCTGGAAGTTATTACTGAACTATTAGCGGATTTCGGACAGGGGGGTATTTGCGGATACGAAGATAAGAGCTTTGCCTATCATAACAGTTTTATAATTGCCGATCCAAAAGAAGCCTGGGTTCTTGAAACAGCGGGACATTTATGGGTGGCGAAAAAAGTAGAAGATTATTATACCATCAGCAATGGATTAACCATTGGAAAAGAATTTGATCTATCCCATCCGGATTTGGTACCTTTCGCTCGCAAGAAAGGATGGTTAAAAAAAGGAAATACATTTCATTTTGCAGATTGTTATTCGGACTGGTTTTATACAACCTTTTCCCGCTGTGCACTCCGCAGGAACCGCTCCGGAGTATTAGCAGGTTCAGCAAAAAAATTAGACCTATATAGCGCCTTTTCTCTTCTGCGGGATCATGGAACAGAACCGTACCGCCCGGATAGTCATTTTTTCATGAATCAACTTTGTGCGCATTCTGCCAATTCCATCGCACGACATGCTTCCCAATCCGTAGGATCAATGGTAGCTCACCTTTCAGATAATGGATTTACAGCATGGGTCACCGGTACATCGGCGCCCTGCACGGCGCTGTTCAAACCGATTGATATAGCGGATGCCCAACTCCTTGAAAATAAGATTCCAGGGAAAGTCTTTGATGCCGATTCGCTGTGGTGGCGCCATGAAAAACTCCATCGCTCTATTTTGCAGGATTATGCCAACAGAATTAAAATAATTGAACGAGAACAAAGGGAATTTGAAAAAACCTTAATTAATAGTTTTTCCACCAGTACAGGTGCAGAGAAAATGGACATTACCTTAAAAGCATTCAAAAATGCAGATGCATTGACCACTAAATGGTTAACAAAACTGAATTCTTCTACGCCCTTATCAAATATGAGTTGGTTATATCATCGGTATTGGAAAAAACAAAACCGAACGGCTCAAATAACCTTATGATAAATTCTAACCGATATTTTTACTTCTATCTGAAGATGGTTGATGAGTTTAATAAAAAATATGGATGCCATGAAAAATTGCGCTAAAGCCCTGGCCTTTTTGCATTGGCACCCCGTCCTGAAGGACGGGGAAAGTCATCTACAATATTATTATTCCTCCAATTAGTTAGCCATAATTATTATTTTAATTGCTCCGGCATTCATGCCGGGGATTCAAGGGAAACAAACAATGGACTTTAGCCCAATTAAACCTTTTTGGCGTGGACTATTACAAACATTTGCATATTATTATGGGAATAATAGAATTAACCAACAAGTCCATAGCCCATCCTTCAAAAAGATTGGAAATCCAGCCCCCGGAAGTCGAGATTTAATTTATTTGTATGGAGGTTGAGTCCGATACTTTTTATTCATCATTTAATCTACCATAAATACTGCTATACTCATTTTTATCATTTGAAAGATAGATCGTTTGGCTGTTTTCGTAATAGCTGGCCAAATCGAATTTGGAACGGGTGTAAATTTTGTTAACTTCGTTGGAAGCGGGTCAAAAAGAAACTCAGGTTTAACATGAACGAACTAAACACTTCTTTTCTATGGAAAGATATTTATTAGAGTGCTTTGCAAAACCTGATGTGTGAAGAAAAAAGAGGTAAAATTTGCTTGATTCCTGCCCGCCCCATTCTTTTTATTATAATTGTGGCAGGCGGGAAGGCGGGAAACGCAGTCAATAGTGGGACTATGGACAATTTTTCTCCTGCCCCGTATGGAGGAATGACTGTATCGGGGAACGAAAAACAGGCGGATTTTGCACTTTTTAATTTGGGCAAAGGGTTTTGTAAAGCACTCCATTAATAATTAGACTTATAACGTTTAATCCAACTATTATAATCCCCATCGAATCCGACTCTTCGCTGAAAAGAGTGTATTTTATTTATTATTTCTTCGACTTTATTAACTGGTAATAAGTTTTTCCGTGCGAGATAATCCGATATTAGTTCCAGTTTAACTTTAACATCTAACGCTCCACGATTTAATAATTCTTCATAGTCTTGTTCTCGCCATGCTAAATAGTAATCCATAACATAATCGGCTACTTGTCTACCATGTATAAGAGATTTTTTAATATTTCCTTTTCCAGTGACTACATTACCTAAAGCAAACACATGTTTATATTGATTTAACTGACCAGTATCCTGGTCCAAAATATCATAATATTCTTCATTCATTTTGATTCCGGGTATGGGTTCGGGAATACTTCCAATTGATGATATAACAAGATTGCTAAATACAGAGTATTCGGTACCATATTTTATTTTTAGTTTACCATCAATGGTTTCTGTCTCAACAAATGTTAATCCGATGAGTTTATCATCTTTGGTGATCAATCCTGTTGGTACTCGACAATCTTGTATTCTAAAGAGGTTTTTTTCTTTAAAATTATTTAGAATTTTCTCCCGTGTTTTATACACTTTTCTTTTTGTTGGGATATCTGCTTCCGGCGGTAAATAAACTAACGGCATATCTCTTATTCTCCGTCGGTAATATAATGTGCAACCGGTCAACCCTAAATCTCTTAGACTAATATTATTAATACTTAAAATTTCCTTGATTGATTTCCGCTCTAATGTGAAAATGTCTGTTTGGATTCCTCTTTTTTTTAATTTGGATAATACAGTTTCAAGCATTATTATTTTCACAACATCCAAGGAAGCTAAACCACCACCAATTACAATTGCATCGTCGTCCAGCCCATTTCGATATGACGGATTCTCATTTTCGTATTTACGATTAAACCATTTTATCAGAGAATTTTGGAGAATTAATCCTTTCCCAACATAATCTTTTGCTTTATCAACCGGCATTATTCTGTCTTTCCATACTCCATTTGCCAGCAACACCGCACTAAATCCCCAATTGTTTGCCAGATCTAAAAAAGCTATATCTTTACCCAACTTAGTTCTGGGAACAAAGAAAATATTTGAGTTTGAAAGCTTCTCATCAATCTTTTTCTTCTGCTGAGTGCGAAGTTTTAAGTGCCAAATCGGAAGGCCATCTTCAATTTTACCATATGGACGGGTTTTTTGATCAAAAACGACTACATATATACCACGTTTTGCTAATCTGAATGCAGCTTCTGATCCAGCGACAGCTCCCCCGACTATTGCTACAAAATAACCTGGACTAATATTCATTCCCATTTATTCAAACACATAATTATTTGGTATCAAATGGTTCGCAGTATTTTATTCTTAAATTCATTATTATTATACATATTCTAAACAGAAGACCTGGTGAATGGTGTGGTGTATTGTTCTTTACTGAGTACTAAAATGGCTCGGAGAACATCACGTCGGCTTACTTGACCGATAAGCTTTCCATTCTTTACAACAGGAAAGCGACGAAAATGTTTTTTCAGAAACAATTCTGCTAGATCCATGATCCCCATCTCAGGGCTAACTGCTATCACATCCGTAGACATGAAATCACGGACATATTCACGCAATTTTTTATGATATGAGGATTGAATTAAAGTCGCCATAGCATCAATTTCAGACAATATACCCACAATCGCGTTGTTCTCATCCACTACAGGAGCGCCGGAAATTTGGTTTTTTAACAGTGTATCTATTGCAGATAAAACAGGTGTTTCTTTATAAAAAGTCACCAGTTTTGTCGTCATGATGTCGTGAACAGATTTGGGATGACTCCCGATCTCGAGCTTGGATGCTGAAGGGATTACTTTGTGTGGACTGCTCACAATTGATCAATAAGATTTTATATTGCGAAACATAATATTATGGTGCGTCCTTCCCAGTTGATTGATTATCGTCCCTAATGATATTCTATGAGTGTATCATCTTCCAATCAGTTGAAATGTTCATCCGATGAGTTCTGAAATGGTGTTTTAATATTTTCTGTCGAATCCACAAAACGGCATAGGAAATAAATCTGAAACCATGAGTTTCATCTAAGTCAAAACCGGCTTTTATTTGTTCTAAATTCACTTCATTTCCTCGATGAATATATATCAGAATTAAATAATTCGCAAATTTGGGAGATAGTGACACTATGGATGGAAATTTCGCTTTAAAATATTTACCGTTCATTCTAGTTTTGTTTCTTGAAGTTTAGGTTACTCGACTGGTGTCCCATCTTCTGATAAGTGATTAATATATAGGACGTTTATTTGGACTCATATCCGTTGCTTTTCGCCAGTCACCAGCCAAGCGTTCCATGAGAGCGTGAGTGACCCATCCGTTTCGGCCATGGATTCCGCCACAGATAAAATGGCTGTTTTCACTTCCTCCTGCTTTATTTCAGGTGCTTCACGCAGGGCCGCCACCTCAAGCATCATATCGAGATACTGTCCGGCGCTCTCGAATTTCATGACACCTCTCACTTCACGCTCCTTTACTTTTTTAAAGCCGGACTTTTCCAGGGTTTACGGAGTAAACCGGCTTCGCCGAAGCGGAATACGCCAGGTGCATCCGGCGGGGGAGGTGGAAGGCGCAGTTTGTAGCTGACCGTAGATCCCGCAATCGCCAGCCATTCTGCTGCATCAGGATCAAAGCCGATACCATCGCATTGACGGGAGCATTGGGATGACTTTTTTCATCTGAATATAGAACCGAAAACAGATCTTCATCGATATTGCAGAAAATCGGTCTGTAAAAAGTATACTCCATACTGGTCATTAATTTCTCCAGTTTCTTCTTCGGAAAATATATTTCAACCCCGAAAACGTCATATTGCTGGTGGTGTGTGTTTGGTTGATACATCTATTTACCTAATTTCTATTGACTAAATTCAATACCTATCCAGGATTTAGACTTCACTTTCGTCATTATAAACCAAACCTTTCTGGAGTGAACTCATGATTACATTACTTTACAAAATCAAAGTACTTGATATGATAAGTCCGATGAATATAAATTTTACGCAATCGATGGCGGAACTTTAACAAATGATTGTGATAAATTGCAGAAAAATATTCATGCTGATCTTATCAGAACAAAATTTTAACCTTATTGAGGTTTTAATTGATACCCACACTACAAACAATTGCTGATAGGGTGAATGTATCGCGCTCGACTGTCTCCCGGGTATTAAACAATAAATGGAAGATGTATGGGATCAGTCAGGCGACTGCCGATAAAATCACATCTCTGGCAAAAGAATTACATTATCTAAAGAATGAGGCAGCGCGTTCTCTCAGAGAGAAAAAAACATTTACCATCGGGGTGATTGTTAGGGATATTACCAATCCATTTTATTCTCAACTTGTAAAATTTGTTGAAAGCGCTCTTTACAGCAAAGGATATACTATAATAATTTGTAATACCGGCTATGATTTAGATAGAGAAAACGGCCATATCAACGTACTTCTCAGTCGGAGGGTTGACGGTATTATTTTATCACCTATTCAGAAATCAATTGAAAATATATTCAAAATAAAAGATCGAAATGTACCGCTTGCCCTTTTTGATTGTAAGATTGATGATCTTGAGGCGGACTATATTCTGGTTGATAACGAAGCAGGTACGATGGAAGCAGTAAGCTACTTAATCGACCAAGGTCATAAAAAAATTGTTTATATCGGTGGCAACCCGTATGACTCAAATAACCGGCTGCGATATGCGGGGTATAGAAACTCCCTTTCATTGGCTTCTATTTCCATTCCAGACCATTATGTAAAACATGGCAATTACTCTTTCAAACACGGTTATGAAGCAGCAACACAATTACTCCGGTCAAATGATGTACCAACAGCATTTTTTGCGGCAAATAACCGCATCATGTTAGGCGCTTGCAAAGGAATAATGGACTGTGGATTGCAAATCCCAGATGATATTTCAATTGTAGGCTTTGACGATTTTGAAACAGCCACCATGTTACCGAGTCCACTAACTGTTATTCGTCAACCTTTACGTGAAATGGCCTTAAATGCGGTTGATTTATTATTGTCAAGAATAGAAAAGGCGAATAATATTCCCTATATGACGAGCATGCTTAAAACGGAATTTGTTATTCGTAATTCTACCAAAAATCTAAATTAGAAGATTAAATTGATAAATACGAATTATCTCGATAGAAGTAAATTTTCTGCGTCTCTTCGCCGTTTGATCCTGCTACCGGCATTATTTTTGTCGTTCACTTGGGGTGGAACAACCGGCAAGATTAGCGGCCGAATTATCGACAAGGCAACCGGTGAATCGCTCATTGGGTGCAACATTATTGTGATCGAGGAAGGGTTAGGAGCCGCAACCGATTTAAACGGATATTATAATATCTTAAATATACCTCCCGGAACATATACTGTTAAGTGCATGATGATTGGCTATACCAATGTTAACTACACGAATGTTATTGTCAATACCGATTTCACTACCACCATGGATTTTCAACTCTCCATTGCCGTCATTGCCGGTGAGGAAATCACCGTTATAGCGGAAAAACCTATTATTACAAAGGATCTCAC
The DNA here is from genome assembly GCA_022562455.1 of Fidelibacterota bacterium. GTDB lineage: Bacteria > Fidelibacterota > Marinisomatia > Marinisomatales > SCKK01 > SCKK01. The sequence goes on from JADFPG010000024.1 coordinate 23,557, forward strand.
TTCTTCAAGGGCGACTATCAGCGGTGAGAGAATTTCCGAAATGCCGGTAGAAGAAATTGGGGATGTTTTAGAACTGCAGGCAGGGATCGTGAGAGGTAGTGATAATAAAATTCATATCCGAGGCGGTAGAGCGAGTGAAGTGGTTTATCTTATTGACGGTATTTCTGTGAGTGATCCCTTTTCGGGTGACATATCAGTGGAAGTGGAAAACATCATTGTACAGGAACTTACGGTAGTGAGTGGTACATTTAATGCAGAGTACGGAAGGGCTATGTCCGGTATTATTGAAATTGTAACAAAAGATGGAGGTCAGGAATTATCGGGAAACATTTCAACTTATTTAGGCGATTATTTGAGTTTTGATAATGATGTATTTTGGAACATTGATAATATCAGTCCAGATGGTTTAACGAATATACAAGTGAGTCTTGATGGACCTATTCCAGGATTTGGAAAAAAGTTAACTTTTTTTGCTACGGGCAGATATTACAGTGATAAAGGATGGTTATATGGAAAAAGATGGGTAACACCCGGCTTTCTTAATCGATCTAACCCTGATAGTGTATTTTGGGCGGTTGAACCCGGGGATAGCGCTTTTGTTTCAATGAATTTCTTTTGGAAAACGACAGCACAAGGTAAACTGACTTTTCGACCTTTTCCAAAGATCAAACTCTCCTATGGCGTATTTTGGGATAATTCGAACTACCGGGTATATGACCAGATTTTCAGATACAATCCGGATGGTGATTACAAGTACTATAAAAATGCACTCACTCAAATTCTTACCCTGAATCATACATTGTCTAACAACACTTTTTATACATTAAAATTTTCCAGAATATCCACCCATTATGAGAGACATGTCTTTGATGATCCCTTAAATTCCGGATATGTGGATATTGAGGAATATAAAGGCAGATTGTACGATGGCGGCACCAAACTCTGGCATGTAAATCGTGGGACTACAAGTTCCGGAGGAAGGTTTGATCTGCTGAGCCAAGTGACGAATAATCACCAAATAAAGACCGGATTTGATATGATAAAATACACGATGACTTATAAAGATTTTAGGGTGTTATTGGATCGGAGTACTGATTATCAGCCTGCAATCGGGGAAGATGTTCCGGGAAATATTAATTTCAACAATTATGAACACCGTCCTTTGGAAATGGCAGTATATATACAGGACAAAATGGAATTTGAGGATATGATCGTGAATGTCGGTATTCGATTTGACTACTTTGATCCTGCCGGAAAAGTTCCAACCGACACAAGAGATCCGGATAATGCTAAGTATTTTTGGGTGCAAATTAGTGATGCTGATCCGCTGCGCATTCGGGAGGCAGATTTTAATACTTCAACGATGACTTTATTAAGTATTGTTGATATTCAAGATAAACCATGGGAATACAAATATAAAGTTGCTGAACCAACGCAAAAAATAAGTCCCAGAATTGGAATTGCCTACCCGATTACGGAAAGAGGTGTTATTCATTTTTCGTATGGTCACTTTTTTCAGACACCGCCGTTTCAGTATCTCTACCACAATTCCGAGTTTGAGGTTCGACCGGGACCGCTAAATAAGGATGAAGGTAAGGGAGTTTTTGATAAGGTATATAGTATTGATCCTGAAGCGGAAGGCAACAAAATGGGAAATGCCGAATTAAAACCGCAGCAAACAGTGATTTACGAATTGGGCCTACAGCAGCAAATTGGTAACGATATTGGGATTGATATTACCGGCTTTTATAAAGATATGAGAAATCTGCTAGGCACTGAAATTGTTGAAATGTATGACACGCGACGCTATGCCAGATATATTAACCGGGATTACGGTAACATTCGCGGGGTGACTTTCGCTGTACACCAAGAGCGGTCTAACAATATTTCCATGTCCTTGGATTACACATTTCAAATTGCCGAAGGAAACGCCTCAGATCCAAATGATGCCTTTTTAGATGCAATTGGCGGACGTGAAAGTGAAATCAGGGTTGTTCCTTTAGATTGGGATCAGACACATACGTTAAATGTAAATCTATTTATTATGACACCTGGAAACTGGGGATTAAGTATTTTGGGTAAATTGGGCAGTGGTTTACCTTATACGTTCGAACCACCGCAAACCGGTGCCCAATTTACCCGCTTTGAGAATAATGAAAGAAAACCGGCCAATATCACAGTTGACCTCAACGCTCATAAAAAAATCAATATTGGAGGAATCAAGGGTTCACTGTTTATAAAAGTTTATAACCTTTTTGATCGTCGAAATGAAATTGCCGTGTACAATGATACCGGACGCGCGGGGTACACAATTCGTACGCAGTTCTGGGGTGAGTGGGTGGATATAGGATCCCAACAACAATGGGTAAATCGACCGCATATGTTTTCTCAACCACGAAGATTTATATTGGGCTTCAGTTTAGGATTCTAATTGCAATGATAGGTAATACATCAGTAATTGGGCAGAATAAAGCTTCAAGTTTCTCTACAGGATCTTATAGAAAGTTTCCCCGATACACTCTCCCGACTAAGTCGGGACTACGGGGCAGGCACGTTTCACGTTTCACGTTTCAAATTTCATTGGCGCTGCTTTTGTCCGCCACAGCGGCTTACGGGGGTGGTCCCTATGGAGATGTGGTTTACCGGAGAATGGGAACCCATAATGGAAATCTGATTGCTACCATTTATTTCAACCAGGGGGACATCAGCGGTTGGCATGGCTGGGGTTATCCACCTCCACGGATTGAGTGGCCAAAGGGATCGGGTCATGAATACGGTGATGAAAACAGTTTGTTGGTGATAGCAGAAGTGGTAGATGAATCCGGAGAAACCATTCATATTCTCAGCGAAAGTAGTCTGGACTGGGATGCCACCGATACCAACCCGATTTTGGGAGGTCAGATGGGATGGGAACCGTTACCAGGATTTTTCAATCTGGCACAGGATTCCCCTGCCATGAGCGACCTTTTAGAAAGCTGGCCCTCCGACTGGCCCGATAGAATGAATCAGGATGACCCCGGGTGGCCCGGATCGTGGAATGGTTACTTCGGTCGTGACGTTTTTCAAGCAGACCAAGAAAGTTATTATGTCATGGATGATAACTTCAATGTTGAGTTTGATTATATACCGGATAACACTGACCCAGACCGGCACGGTCTAGGACTCAAGGTTTCTGTTAGAGGCCTCCAATGGTCAGATCCCCTCGCTCAAGACTGTATCTTCTGGCTCTATGACATAACAAACGTCTCAACAACCACCTACGATAAAATTATCTTTGGAGAAGTGTTTGACGCAAGGGTTGGGGGAACGGGGGAAGAGAATGATGATTTGGCTGAATTTATTTCTTATGGGAATATGGATATAACTTATTCCTGGGATAGTGATAATTTGGGATCCGGCGGATGGTCTCCCGTTGGGTATATAGGATTTGCTTTTCTGGAAAGTCCGGGAATACATCAAGATGGGTTCGACAACGATGATGATGGTTTGATTGATGAAAGTCGGGATAACGATGCCGGGATCTGGTTGGACGCCTTTCCTTACGGCATTGATGATGTGGATAAATTCAAACAATTTTACAAACGGGAACCTGTCCCCCACTGGTCAGGAGATGAAGACGGCGATTGGCTTGGCTTTGGTGACTTGAATGGGAATGGAGTGTGGGACTCCTTTGAAGTACTTAATGACGATTTAGGAATGGACGGCATTGGACCCGACCATCCCAAATACCCGGGCTGGGATACAGGTGAAGGAGATGGTATCCCCACACAAGGAGAACCCAATTTCGGGAAAAATGATGTGGATGAGTCCGACCAGATTGGATTGACCGGCATGGAATCCCATGTTGAGAATTCGGTCGTCTTTGCCAATGATGAGCTTATGTGGACATTATTGCAACCAGGTCGTTGGGTGCTTCCTGATCCCAACAGACTTACCAATTATGAATTCTTCTATTCTTCCGGTTTCTTTCTGCTTGAGCCGGGTAAAACGGAGCGATTTTCCCTGGCCCTCCTCTTAGGAGAAGATAAAGATGATATTCTTCGGAACAAGAAAACAGTTCAGAATATTTACGATGCCAACTACCGCTTTAAATCCCCACCACTTAAACCGAAACTACTCGCCGCTGTCGGCGACAATAAAGTCACCCTGTATTGGGATAGGCTCTCTGAACGTTCACGGGATCCTGTTTATGGATTTGACTTTGAAGGGTATATGATCTACAAAAGTACTTGGTATGACTTTTCCGATTCGGATCCGGTAACAGATAGTTACGGGAATGTTGTCTTTTTTGAACCGGTAGCACAATTTGATCTGGTGGATGGGCTTGTAGGTCCCCATTCGGTGGGGATCGGCTCCGAACCGGGTATAGATGAACCCACAGGGGCAAACCTGAACATGGGCACTGATAGTGGCCTTCAACACTTTTGGGTAGATACGGACGTCCTGAATGGACAAACTTATTATTATGATATTATTTCCTACGATAAAGGATACGACAAGAAC
>JADFPG010000135.1 GCA_022562455.1 Fidelibacterota bacterium
CAACTACTAAGTACCCTGGTGGCAGAAAGGCAACTCAATTGTTTTGAGAAGGTGTCAAGCTGCTGTGTTAATGGACAAGTCAAACTATTACTTAAGTTTCGCATATGATAACTAATTGTTTAAAAACATGATTATTGAGACCCCGAAGCTTCGGGGCAATAAGAGGTATAGGGAATAAGGTATATGGATATAATTGTCCAAAGGACCCTATAGGGATACCCTGTCCTCTATATTTTCGTCCCGAAAATTCGGGACTACTACTTCCCCAATATACCGTATAACGTATACCGTATACCATTTAACATATCCATCCAAATGAATTGGAACTGCGAAATATGAGTTATTACATTTATTCCCACTCGCCCCACTCGTCTTCTTCCTGCTGAAGAAAGTCATAACCGTTCTTATCAAAGTAATCCTTTATTTCCTTAGAAATATCCGTTTTACCCGGGATAGTATACATAAAATCAGTGATACCTCGGAGCATGGCATCCTGATCTCCATCAAGGTTCAAAATCCCCCGTCCGAAAGATTCTCTAATTTCCGGAACCGCCAAATCTTCTTTTGTTGGAATGTAGGGTGCAGGCATTTTCGTTCCATTCATAATATCCTGTGGATTTTTTAACCACTGTATCACCCATTCCGGTTTTAACCTGACTTTTGTCATAGCTAAATTCGGAGCCCATGTATCAGGAGTTTGCTTCGGAAATGTCGTTCCATAGAAATGACAGTTATCACAAGCGCCCAACTCAGAAAGTTCTTTGCCGGCAAGATATTGGAATGATTTCATATCCACACTGTGTTTTGATTCGTAGGTCGCCACTTCTCCATCTAAAAAAAGAAAATATTTAATGATGTAACTCCAGTCGCTGTCAGTAAAATTAAATGTAGGCATTCTCACTCTTAAGTTTGGTCTGATTGATGTTGGATTTTTCAGAAAATCGAAAAGCCAATTGGGTTGAGTCCGATCACCTTGTGTATTTAAATCAGGTGGGCTGAATGGGATGATCATACCTTCCGCATCCGATTCGGTAAAAGCATATTGATCAATCAACCAATCCTGAATAGTTGGTCTTATTGCCCCACCATCATTTTCGATGATGTGACACCCCTGACAATTATACTCACGTACAAGCCACTGGCCCATATGAACATCCGGATTTTGAGACTTCACCGGTTTTATTCCATATGAGGTCTTTACAAATCCCTGTAGTGCCGTTACAATGGCTTCTACTTCAACATCGGAAAATTCAAAATCAGGCATTCTCAATTTTTCATAATCACCTTTCACTTTATCCCGATCAAAACTTCTGGGATGCTTGAGTTTTTGAGTAAACCACACCTCCCGGGAATGTTTTATATCAAGAAGCCCAAAATCAAGCTTTTCAACAGGTTTACTCCCCTCTTCCGTCAGCTCCGTTCCAATTGGTTTTTCATTCTCAAACCCTGGAATATTATGGCACCCAAAACAGCCGTAGAGACGAATCAATTTTTCCCCGGCATAATCAAGTTTATTTTCCAATGTCATGGATTTTAGCTTTTCACGTGAATCAAAATCTGAAAACATCTTGAGTAAAAAATTCTTAACAATGTTATCAATAACCCCCTCATCCAATGGTGGAATCTTATGCTCAAGGAATTCCCCATTACTCATGGTCATAAGATAAGATGTTATATCAGCCGCTTCTTCATCGGTAAGACGTAAATTGGGCATCTTAGTCCTTGGGAAATACCGTTCCGGCTGCTTCAGCCAGTTATATATCCACTGGGAGGTTGTTTTCGATGCAAGCCCTATGAGATTTGGACCGTGATCCCGACGTAATGTTTGAAGAGAGGTTGTTTCTTCAAAAGGTTCGGGTTCAATACGGTGACACCCCAGGCATCCCAACGAATTAATTAACTCTTCCCCTCTCTCCGGATTGCCCAATCTTGGAATTGGATAAAGTGGAAAGTCTTTTCCATTTTTATAAAGATAATGTATGATTGCATGAATTTCCTGTTCTGTTCTCGCTTGGGATTCGGGATCACTATTGTTTTCCAAACCAAAAAACTTCGGCATCCATGTATTATGCCGGAAAGATTTTGGATCTCGTATCCATAAATAAGTCCAATCTCGAGATATTTTGGAAGGAATTTTATTTAAATCAGGTCCAACAAGTCGTTTATCTTTATATCTCTCAATTGTATGACAGCCAAAGCAACCGGCTTTTTCGATGAGATTGGTTCCAAGGTTTAATTTCTCTGCATGGCTTAGAAAAATCTCCTCAGAGTGACACTTAAAACATCCAGACTCCAAATATTGCTTCGGGAACATAGGTGTCTCCCAATGGTGCATTTCGTGCCATTGATATTTTTCTACCCACTCCAATTCCTGTTCCTCGGATTTTGGTGTATGCGCCGATGTAATAAAACCGGTTCCCCGTCCACGACCCCCATGACAACTCGTACACCCAAAAGATTCCATGGGATGGTATGATTTATTGGTAATATACAAGTCCGGATTGGGGTGAGTTCTAAAGGGTTGGGAAGCATCCTCATATTCTGGTTTTGCTATTCCTAAATGGCAGGTTGTACATCTATCCACCTTTGGTACCTTTGTAAAAATTAAATCCTCCGTTATGTCCTTAATAACAATCTGGTCAATCTTATAATAAGGATTAAGAAAATCGAGTACAGGTAAGTCTCTTATGAAATCAGCCATTCTGTTTCCGACCGTCATAGACCCCGGGTCGATTTTGGTCAACTTTTTGGAATAAAGGTCTATCTTTCTTGTAAATTCTCCTATACTCTTCTCCGCATCATTTACTTCCTGTAAAAAGTCTTGAATAGTTTTCTTTTGTTGGTTTAGTCTTCTTACAACATCCTCCAATTTCAGTGTGAGTTGTTTAACTTCGATATCAAGATGATCGAACCTCTTTTTGGTGCTTTTTACATCGCCATGTTTTTTCCCAACTGCTTCTTCGTACTCATATTTTGCAGCATCATATTGGGCTTTGTCAAAAGCTAACTGCTGCTCAACTTTATAATGCTCATTATTCAATGATTTAAGCTGTTTTTGTAATATTTGTAAATCCGCTCGTTTATTATCCAATGATTTTTCCGCAGCTGCCATTTCTTGTTGTGCTACTTTATAATCGCTGAGACCTGTGATACGACTTTTCTCCTGTTCCAGTAAATTAGAAGTCAGTTCTTCCTCCAATAGCCTGAATTCACGTTGATACTCCTTCCAATCACGGCTATAGTCTTCTTCAAACGTCCAAATCAATAAGATTAGAAAAACTATACTGGAAATTGCGAAGAGTTTGTTCAGTTTCAGGATGTTGTAATAACGCTCTTGTTTCGCCACAGGTAACCCTCTAAATATTGAAGAAGAACTCAGGAATTGCGATAAGATATTTCAGGTTAAAAAGCCACCTGAGATACATTTTTATAGGGAGAGAAAGCATGCAGAGAAGCAGAAATATGAAAAAACCAAATTTAAAATTCCCCAAATTTTGATGTAACTTTTTAAATGCGGTCTTTGCCAGAAGGGGAGGTAGCAACAAGAAATAACCAAAAACTATGAGGAATCCAAATATCTCTCTAACAAGGATGTTTTCCGGCAACCCTCTATTGAACCATTTTATGTAAATGATTTCAGAAAGATTAATATTGGTCAACGGTACAAGTTTGTGGAGATCCCAAAACTCAAAAGGACCAAAGAAATTCCAGTTGGGACCTCTCAAAAAAGTTCCGATAACTATGAGAGCAACCCAAAGTATCATCCATCCAAACAGATAGATTGGGATTGCCAGCCTTCTCTGTTTGTAGCTGTAATATCCAGCTCCTTCAGGATTCGTATCTAAATAAGGTATGGCCATTAAGCCCAAGATGATTAATGATGGGAAAACCACGCCAGCCAGCCACGGGTCGAAATAAACAAGCATTTCCTGAAGCCCTAAAAAATACCAGGGCGCTTTGGATGGGTTTGGAGATTCTGCCGGGTTTGCTGGTCCTTCAAGGGGAGCTTCCAATCCGATTGACCATATTAAAAGTAGGGACATACATAATATCAACGCTATGAACTCAATATAAACAAGGTCTGGCCATACCAGAACTTTGTCTTCAGGATCGTTGTATTCTTCAGGCTTCTCCCCTGCCTCAATCAGGTTGTCATTTTTTAATGCCTGGTTCATGCTGATCCATAAAAAAATGAATACAAAGAATATCAAGCCGATGATGGGAACGTTATCCGGTTTTTTAATAATAAGGCTGAAATTCGGGTCAGTGAGACCAAATAAGAAGAATACAACCATTAAAAACATAACAAAATAAAATCCTTTTTTCGTCCACAGAAAGTTTAGACGCAGGCGCCGGTTCCATTTTTCGAACCAATCATTAGGTGGAAAAAAGAAAAGAAATACTAACATCCCTACTGTCAGCATAATTGTGGGATGTGCCAGAATATTAACGAGATGTTTAAAAGTTTCCATCACTTATTTTATCCTCTCGGAATTTCAGTATTATTTCTTCCCGCACATGCGGGACAAAGGACGCCAAGAATTATAAATTATTGACAATTCTTGTCTAAAGGATCCTGCAGACAAGCCAGGGCCTAAAGTCCTATGAACTTTCAAAAATATATTAACTAATATCTTTGCAATTTCGTTTTCTGTCATAAATATTCTCTTTGCGTTCTTGGCGTCTTTGCGAGAGATATTTTTTAATCAATTCCGAAGTTATGTTCTTTCCTTCCCCCGCATTAAGTCGGACCGGAAATTCCTCCATCTTTTCTAATTCTCCAGAAATGGATTGCCATCAAAATCATAACGATAAACGGTAACCCGATGCAGTGCAGCACATAAAAGCGCAACAGAGCTGCTTCACCCACAAATCTACCCCCAAGAAGTGCGAATTTGACGTCACTTCCTATGTTCACAAAGTTTATATCTCCTAATGCTAATAGCGCTGCGCCAGGACCTTCGTGACCCAAAAAAGGAGTAGCTCGCGCCATATTAGATCCAACTGTAACCGCCCAAATGGCAAGTTGGTCCCAGGGAAGCAGGTATCCTGTAAAACTCAGAAGAAGGGTGAGCGTGAGAAGTATTACCCCCACAACCCAGTTGAATTCTCGAGGAGGTTTATATGAACCGGTCATAAATACTCTGAACATATGTAGCCATACCGTTATAACCATTGCATGGGCACCCCACCTGTGAATTTCACGCATTATTCCTAAGGGTACTTGCTCTCCTAAATCGATCATGTCTGTATAAGCATATTCCACAGTAGGTCGATAATAAAACATCAACAGGATACCAGTAATGGTCAATACGAGGAAAAGAAAGAATGTAAGTCCTCCCATGCACCAGGTAAATTTCACCTTAACAGCATGCCGCGGAAGCCGTACAGGATGTAGATGCAGAAAAACAGAATTAAGAACTGACATCATTCTCTGTCGCCGTGTGCGAGGTATACCTGATCTAATAATTGATTTCCAGACCTGGCTTTCGCCTAATCGTTGAAAAATGTTGGATTTCTTCTTATCGCTCATCTTTTTCCTTTAGTATTGTAAGTTCCTGTATCGCCTGCCCCGGTTAAATCGTGGTCAGGCGGGCCTGTCTGCCGACAGGCAGGGAATTTCTCTGAAGAGTATCCCGTCGAAATGTTTCTCGTTCCCGCAAGAGAGGGATTATTCATTATTCGTTATTCATTATTCGTTATTCACACAACCAAGTAAGATTCCGGATCGTTCCATTGTCCTTTCTCATACTGGAATATTTTTGTTTTATCTACCAAGATCTGACCATCATCCGCCAGAACAATCTTGAATCTCTCTAAGGGACGTGGAGCAGGACCTTCAAAATTAATACCCGTTTTTCTAAACCCGCTACCGTGACAAGGGCATTTGAATTTTTGTTCATTTTCAAGCCAGTTGGGCTTACATCCCAAATGAGTACAAATCGTAGACAGTGCATAAATATATTCGGGACTCCGAATTATCCAAATTCCGTGCTTACTTTTCCAACGAACATCCACCTGACCTACTGTATAATCCTTAGGATATCCAACTTTAAATGATTGTGGCGGTTCAAAGAGGACATTGGGAAACATGAATCTCATCATCATAGCAAAAAAAGCCACGGTTGCAGCAGAAAATGCAATCCATGCTATGGTTAACCATGAGAAAAAAGATCGCCGAGATATCTCTTCCTCAAATGTTCCCTTCCCGATAGACGCACTTGCCTCTTTTTTTCTAACTTTTTCCTTCAATGTGGGTCCTGTTGGTGTTGAACCTTGTCCTAATTCATTTCCTGAAACAGTCTGTTCCTTTTTTCCTTCTTCGTTCATTATCATATTTTTTGATTTAAAGACTTAATTGCTGCATTCCTGATTTTCATATTTTTATCATCTTTCCCTAATTTTTTAATTGCTTCATTCAAAACAGGATCATTGAGAATGGAAGCGGCATTAATGGCGACAAGTATCGCTTGAGATTGTTCATAACTGTCAACTTCTACAAACTTATCGAGATAACTCCGATTTAATAAATCAAGTAAAATGTCACGACCTGCATCATCACCACGTTTCGCCAATGCGATAGCTGCACTCCATTTGACATTAGCTTCAGAATCGTGTAGCAAGATATGTAAAATCCGGGATACGTTTTTTCCTTCCATATTTCCTAATCCCATTGTTGCACGATTTCTGACAAGAGCCGAAGAGTGTCCCGCCATTTCAATAAGGATATATTCAACATCCTTCCCACCAATCAAACCAAGAGCATATGTCACATCTGCTACAATTCCTTCATTTGCGTCAGCTAATGAATTTATTAACACCTCAGAAAAAGCAGGATTCCTCGTCTGGCCCATGGCTCTGATCAAATATTGTTTTACTCTCTCGTCAGGATCATATTGAGCATATTTAAATGTCGTGAGCATTTCGGTAACGAATCTGTCGCTTTCAGGAATTTCTTCCTTATTTACAAGGAGTTTGGACAATTCAAAAGCTGCTTGCCACCGCTTTGTTGCACCTCCCGTCTTTACATCAGAAAGATAGTCCTCAGCATTACGAGGTTCCCAAGTCAATAACTTCCACATGAAAAAAACAAGGACTACAAATGCTGCGATTAAAAATGGAACCACAAAGAAAGAGTGTACAATCACTCTTAAACCTGATTTATTTTTATCTGTCTGGGTCACTTATGTAAAAAGATTAAATATTTTACCCATAATTGAGTCGGGAAATTTAAATATTGAATCGCTATTTACAAAAGAAAACAACATAATTTTGACAACTTTCCATATCTGTCCAAAACGAATGTTTGAAATCATGAATAAAGCCTTATTAAGCACTTAGTCGTGAATTTCTTGCTTTTTTTAGAAGTCCCGATCTGTCGGGATGTCTCGATGACAAATAGTTATCCATAATCCATACCTGACCTGTGGGAGCGGAGCGACCTTACGGGGATGTGTGATGTTATTGCCTGTCCCGTAGGAAGCGATGCTACCGTATCGGGGACTATGAACTGTGGACAGGATCAGTCAGCTGATGGATTCTTGTCCAT
>JADFPG010000136.1 GCA_022562455.1 Fidelibacterota bacterium
AGGTAGAACCAATAGTCATAGAGATACTACCAAATTGGAGATCGACATTGTCGCCTACATAAAAATAAGTGGTACCTCCATCATCCGTGCATCGATAAAAATAATCGCCGGAACTATCAACAAAGGCACTATCAATTTTTACAAGCTGCCCTTCCCATTTTTCACCGGGATTAGTGTCGGCACTAAGGGTTTCATCAATATCGGAACCGGGTATTACAGTAGCTGCATAAGGTTCATTGCCCGTTGATATCGTACTGATCAGCGAAGGGTTTTTTAGCTCGGTAAGATTATTATAAACGTCTCTTACAGCCGTAATAAGAATTTCGTCGCCTACGGAAACCAAGCCGTCAAAACTGTAATCAAATATCAAAACACCATTATATTCACCGGTACTATCACTTACCCAAACATTGTTGAAACCATCATTGGCTGAAACAATTCCCTGGTAAGTTGCCGTATGTACATTATCAATTGTACCGCCAGGATTATTGGTGTTTGTGAGAGCTATCGAAGTAATTCCTGCATAAAATTCAATAGTATCCGGAATGGATGCATCGATTAATGTATCGAGAACCATATCTGCAGTGATTCCTGAAGTAGTTAAATGGACTAAAGATGCATCACTAACATCTATTTCTGCAGTTAATACGGAGATACCAGTAGTTCCCAATACTGTAAAATCAGCTACATCAACAGAAACCAGGTTATCAGAGTATTTAACATCAGTTTCGGTATCGCTTAAAGAAAAAATGTTGACTATTGATAATGGAATGTTATTGGTAGCTCCTGGAGTAGGACTTGCTTGTATATATGTACTAGTATTTCTTGCTCCTCCGCTACCATCAGGCCTTCTTTGGTTTGATTCGGTATCTTTATTGCCATTACCATTTTCATTAATTTGCGGTTCTCCGCTATTTAGTAGTACAAGTAAACCAGAATCGTCAGAGTCATCGGTATCGTAAACAAGTGCGTCTATTAAATTTGTTAGTGTCACTGGAGTATCCCCAGGAAAGTCTGTATCGTTATATCCAGAATATAAAGCTACTGCATCAGCACCATTCTGGATTCCATTGGTTGTAAATGCTACCAAGTCTACATTGGCAACATTAGCGCTTCCCACTACAAAATAGCCATCAGCGTCTGTGGAATAGCCATCAAGATCAATTGCACCACCATATGAAGCATCATCCGATCCATTAAAGAGTACCAGAACATATCCATCTAATGATGTATTGCCTGTCCCGCCATCATACAATTCGATGAATTCTTCACTATCTGTGCCAGTTTGATCAGCATCAACTTCATTAATAACAATATTAAGTACCGCTCCACTTCCAAGGCTCGGCTTATAAGTGGACAGTGCCCAATTTACTCTATCAAACTGGCCTAAAGTGAATTCGAATAAGCAGGGATCATCTGTGTAGTTCATGTAATTATGAACCGGATCGTTTCCAGGATCGCTTGGACATGTATCTAAAGTCTCATCGCATTGGTAAACATTGCCTCCGGGACTGGTATCATCAAACTGAGCCGGCGTATCAGCCACATAATCACCATTCGGATCTACGCATCCTCCCTGGAAGGTGTGGTAGAGCCCCAAATAATGTCCTACCTCGTGTGTGCCTGTATCCCCCTCATCGTAAGGATAACTACCACCGGGAAGAGAAATGTAGTTCAGGACAACCCCATGTATATCATTGTCTTCAGACCAAGACCACGGGAAATAAGCATAGCCTAAATAACCGCTGGCTGTAGTTGTATAAATATTCAATGTATGTTCAGGGTCGACAGCAAGAGCTTCCTTATATGCAGACTCATTGTCGCTGTAAAACCAGTCATCATTTGCCGTGCGATCAATGCTTAGCAGTGAAAATGATAGCCCATTAGCTGCATAAGCAGCGCTGAGTGTATCTATTTGATCATAAATTTGTTGGTCAGTGACATCACCAGTGGTTCCATCAGCTGCTGTGATCACGTGAAATGCTACAGGAATATCAAGAGTCCTCTCGAGAAGATATAAGTTTTCGGCTCTCCATCGATCTATGTCCTCAGGCGCTCGAGGAATATCCGGCAATGCCTCATCGATGGTTCCACAACGTATCAATTCCTTTATTGTACCGTCTGGCAGTGTAATAGTTACTGGTGAAAACTGAGCGGTTTGTTGTGCTCCCGCTTCAATGCGGCTTTGCTGACCAGATACCAAAGCGGTAAAAACTATAAACAGTGTTAGCATTCTATGCCACATAACTATCTCTTATTATTTATGATTTGAATGTATGATAATGTCAGAAATATATTGGTTGTACAACACCCTCCCTAAAGAGGAAATGGTTATTCCCCTACTCTGTTCGCTATGCTCTAAAGGGATTTTCTCCCCCTTGATTAAATGTTAATGTAAATTATCAATCAACTACTTGTCAAGAAGTAGTCCATAAATTATGACTGAGGTCACATCCTGAATAAATCACACACAGTTCCACCAGAGAACCTCCGGACCGGGATTAACAATATTTATTCCAATTAAACTTTTATCTCCTTCCAATCTCCTTGTAGCACTTTCCGCAGAACCGCCACGGCATAAAACAAAAGATAAAAGAAAAAAATAGATTCATGGACCTTCGATTCCGACTCCCGTTATTACTACAGTGATGTAACATGCCGGTAGGAAAAATCCCCACGCAATAATCATTTCGGCGATGGCAGGATATCGAGTGTTCCCGGCGCCGCTCAAAGCAAACCAGAGCGTCATCCCAATGGCATCTGAAAATTGAACTACCCCTAAAATTCTCAAAGTAAATATACCAAGTCGAATAACTTCACGATCATTAGTAAAAAAGGATAGAATTGATGTAGGGAAGAGTAGAAAGAACAATCCCATAGACCCCATAAAGACGACGGACCATCTTACTGCTTCGAAAATACTCACCTCCGCCTGATCTGGGTTTTTCTCACCTAAAAATTTCCCCGCCAAAGTGGCACAGGCAATGCCAAATCCTGCCGCTGGGAGGAATGAGGCTTGCATAATCGTAAAGACAACTTCCGTAGCAGCAACCTCTCGAGTACCAATCATGGTGGCAATCGCAGCACCCTGCTCAAGTTCCCAAGAATAACCGGAAGAGCAAGGGTCAGGACATTTTTGAATATCCCTTCGATCTATAGGAAGAACCAGATGTTTAGGATGAAATTTCATTGAATCTTCGAGGAGAAGAAATTTTTCTTCACATTAAAGGATAATCTTGAGGATTTTTTTATAAGTGAAAAATACGCCACAGGAAATACCCGATTCCTCCTATCAGTCCAACAAGAAACAGCCACCAGAGAAATACCGGTGTTTCCATTCCTCGATTCATAAAGAACGTGGAAATCATAAGTGCTGTGGCAGAAAATTCAACAATCCAGTCTAACGGTGTCGTCCTAAGTTGTACGCCCCTTTCTTCCTGAAGAAAAATCCACATGCCGCAGCCTGTTAATCCCAAGCTTACCAATAAGGGCGCTAAAACCGGTCCTATCCATGGTATAGGAATAAGGAAAAGGACGTCCCAGTCAAGAATTGATTTCGGCCAATCAATTAATACATAAAGCCAGAAATAATAAAAAATATCCCACATTCCAAACGATACCATAAAGGCGCCGAATTTGGCAAGTCTTGTCCTTCCGATCATTATTCCTATAGCCACTAACATCACTACCGTAGCGACCTCACGAACAACCTCAATATAAAGGATTCTCGTAGGAATAACTTTCAGTGGAAAGTGAAATCCTTCCGGATAAAAGTGAATACGGAGATAGATAACCACCACTGCTTCCACCAGGCCAAAAGCAACTGCAAAGATTGTAATCCAAATGAGTTTTTTCATACTATTTATGAAGTAAGAAGTGATCTGTGGATGTATTTCATAAAGTTATTTTTAGTTTACAATCCTTTTACTTTAATCAATTCAGCGATATTCTATTGAACTCCCCGTTTAGGTCCACCGTATGCCACCATCAGAAAAATACCAGCCATGATTATTATTCCACTCAATATCAAATTCCCTTCCGGTTTATCTCCAAATATCATCCAGGCAAAGAGAGCCGCAGTTGGAGGCTGGGCACACGTAATCACTGCTACTTGAGAAGGTCTGATCCTTTTCAAAAGCCAATACCATAAATAATATGCTACCCCTGAGGTAATTAATCCCATGTAAATTACACCGAACCAGGCAGACATGCCAACACCGGAGATATCTGTAGTAAAGACGGCAACCAATCCAAATGGGAAATACATGAGTGCTCCAAATATCATTACAATAAATGTGGTTTCAAGCGCCCCATATCTTTCTACAAGGGGTTTACCCAAAGTCGTGTAAAGCGCCCAAGAAAGTACTGCCACTAATAATATTATATCTCCGACCGCAGTCTCCTTATGAAAGCTCACCAGTTCTCCACCCATAAGTACCAATACACCAACAATTGAAAGCCCTACGCCTGCCCACTTCCACCAGCGCAACCGTTCAATTCCCATCCAGAAAGCAAACAACAGCACCCATACGGAGGTAGTTGCATAGAGAATTGCAGGATGAGATGCAGGGGTCAAGCGAAGACCGACGAGAAAGGAAAGTTGATTGATGGGCACCGCCAGAACTGCCAATGTAAAAAACCGCCATTGATCTCCCGGCTCAAGAGTGATTGTTTTTCCCTTAATTTTCATCAGCACCCACACTGCTATCACCCCTAAAACAAATCTGAAAAATCCTACCACCCAGGGAGATAAATTCATCACCGCCTCCTTGCCGGCGATATGAGTGAAGGAGGCTATCCCATTAAATAAAAAGATGACCAGCCAGATGGTTAAATTATTTCTCACCTAAATTGATGTTTGAAATGGAAAGATGAATAAATATTTAATCTTTTCAAAATGAAGCAATTCTGCCTCAAAGGGCTTTGCGATCGTTTTTCCCAAATCGTGGGAAAAACTGACCTGTTTTTTCCATATATCTTCGGTATTCCTCCCCAAATAATTCCAACATATAATTCTCTTCTTTCCGGATATGCCACGTCCAGAAGAAATTCACTAAGATAACCGAAAATAACACCACCCAAGAACGAAAACCCATAGCAACCATCCCCGTTCCGCTCCAGATAAATGCTGAATACAGGGGGTGCCGCACAAGATGGAATGGACCTTTGGTTACCAGGAAAGTTCCCCACTTCTTCGGCGGCAACACCCAAAAACTCCAAAGAATTGTGATGGTTGCATCGATGGCAAAAAAACCGAACATAATCCACTGGAATGTTACCGGCATGTGAATCCTGGGTATTCCCAATAGTCCCTCCAACTGAAGGGCTGCTGTCCAGATAACTACAGTCACAATAATACCTGTGGGTCCTGAACCAAAAATACGCTTGTAATCCATAAGGTTAACGTTGTTTTAAATGAGTGAGAAAGGTAAACATTTAGTGAAGCAGTTACAATGTACCGTTTCAATCAACACATTAGTAATATCTCTTCGCATGCGTGTGTGTGATTGGTGAGTTGTAACTGGTGAGTAGTTCCATTTTCGTTCCACTACGATGGATAAAACGACTGTGGAGCTTGTCAATCACCTGCCTGTCGCCTGCCAGTCGTAACGACAGAGCAGACAGGTAATGAAGTGTAGATTGAAGGAAGGGGTGCCTTGATCTTAATACTATTACATCCCAACTGTGGTAGAGTTAATCACAGATTCGTGTGGAAAAACGTGAAGTGCCTGCTCCGTTGAATGCCTGGCTATTCAATGGGACCTCCTCTATCTCCCGAAACTTCGGGATGAGCACCTGCCCTCTCCCGCCGTGGCGGGAAGGCGGGGAGACTGGCTGACCGTTTGGGAATCGTTAAACAGAGATACATCACCGTTATTACTCCGGCGATGATTAAACGTATGAATCATGCAGCGTAGGCAATGTTAGGATGTTTAAAGTAATTCTTTACTCGAGCCGGTGTTTTCTGAAGCATTCGCATATGTGATAGTACGCCGTTCTTTAAACTGTTTATATTTCGGAACAGAGTTTTAGAATATACGCCTTGCTTGAGATCATTATTCAAGTATTCATCGGGGTTTAGTTCAGGTGAATAGGAAGGTAGAAAAAATATTTCTATTTGCTCTTCCTTTCCTTCAAGCCAATCCCGAACCTTATAAGCGTGATGAACTCTCAGATTATCCAGAATCAGGATGATTTTATGGTCACTGCCCTTGATTAATCTTCTCAAGAATTTGATAAGGATTTGAGCGTTCATACTTTTGCGATACATCATGAATCTAACCTTGCCCTGATTGGTAACACTGGATATCATATTGATACCCACACGCTTGGCTGATAAACGAACTTCCGGAGTCTTTCCCCGGGGAGAATATCCTCTTCCATAATGGTGATCATTACGAAATCCGGTCTCATCTCCCCATTGAATCTCCCCATTCTCTTGTTTGGCTTTAATTTGGATTGAAGGATATACTTCATCCAACCAGCGTTGAACTACCTTGGGCTGTTGCTCATAAGCACGCTTTACAGGGCGCTGAGGCGTGAAATCCCAACGATGTAAATACTCTCCTATTGTACGAATAGCGATATGGATACCGTACTGTCGAAAAATCAATTCCTTCACCGCCTTACGATCCCACAGTACAAAAGGTAGTTTAAGTTGGTCGGGTGTCTTATCAACTATAAGCCGCTGTATCTCTTTTTCTTCATGGGGGTCGAGAAGACAATTTGAGCCCTTCGACGGTCCGGGTGATTGAAGCGTCAAAGCCTTTTTACCACCTGTTTTGTATATCCGACTCCAGTCAGATATTGTTGCTGCTCTGACTCCTAGAATATCAGCTACCTCAACCTGTTTACGTCCTTGTTTTAACAACCTAATTGCCTGATTTCGAAGCATTCCTAACTTCTCCAATGAAAGCCTTCTTGCATCTATTTTTTCCATGCTTGAATATACACATTTTACAACTCATATCATACGACTATCCTTTGCCGAGTTAATATCTCACTGAATGTCAAATTTTTTTCTCTTTTCCCTAGGGTTTGATGGAGAATTGTTTCGAACGGTTTTGATATCAATTATTTCTGTCAATATGACAGCCCCATATTGTAAAACATAAATGACCACATATCCGCTAATTCCTCAATAATCTTGGAGGTTGGTTTTCCCGCACCATGACCTGCTTTTGTCTCAATGCGGATGAGGAGGGGCAGTTCGTTATCCCTAACTTTTTCCTGGAGGGTCGCTGCATATTTAAAGGAGTGAGCCGGTACAACTCGATCATCGTGATCCGCTGTAGTGATCATCGTGGCAGGATAGGCGCCGCCAACTTTAATATTGTGGAGAGGAGAATAGCTGTAGAGATTTTTAAAATGTTCCGGGTTATCACTATCACCATATTCAACTGCCCACGCCCATCCAATAGTAAACTTGTGAAAGCGGAGCATATCCATCACTCCCACTGC
>JADFPG010000137.1 GCA_022562455.1 Fidelibacterota bacterium
TTAACTAATATCTTTGCAATTTCGTTCTCCGTCATAAAGATTCTCTTTGCGTTCTTGGCGTCCCTGCCTGCCGGCAGGCAGGTTTGCGAGAGACATTTTTTAATCAATCCATCTTAATGAAATCTATCTGTCCGTCAGTTGACGGATAGACAGGTGACGATGGATCAATTTGCATAGCTATGTTCTGTATAAAACCAGTCAATGTATGGTGACATAATTTATTCAGAATAGAGACCTCGTTTCAGGAACCGGCCGTCTCCACTCTTTCCCACATACTTGCAATCTTCGATAATGACTTTCCCACGCGATATAACTGTCTCTGAAATACCCGTCACCTCAAACCCCTCGTATGCATTATAATCGACATTCATATTGTGCATGACCGGATTGTTAACACTTATCGTCTCTTTTCGATTGGGATTAAAAATCACAATATCAGCATCGCTACCTACGGCAATGGTTCCCTTTTTCGGAAATAACCCAAACATCTTTGCCGCTGACGTTGAAGTCAGATCAACAAATTTATTGAGTGAGATCCGACCTTCAACGACTCCACCATTGAACACAAGACTCATCCTGTTTTCCACCCCGGGTCCCCCATTGGGAATCTTAGAAAAATCACCAACTCCCATTTCCTTCTGATCTTTGTAACAGAACGGGCAGTGGTCCGTAGAAATAGACTGTATATCTCCAAACTGAAGACCCCGCCACAGGTTATCCTGATTCCACTTTTCTCTCAAGGGAGGCGTCATGACATACTTGGCACCTTCGAACCCTTCTTTTTCGTAGTAAGAATGGTCCAGAAACAGATATTGAGGGCAGGTTTCAGCAAAAGCCTTGACACCCCGGTTTCGAGCCAATGTCACTTGCTCCAATGCATCCGAGGATGAAAGGTGCACTATATACACCGGAACATCTGCAACTTCTGCAATAGCAATAGCACGGTGAACCCCTTCTGCTTCCATACGTGTGGGGCGGGTTAATGCGTGCCATTTGGGTTCTGTTTTTCCTTCAGCAAGAGCCCGCTTCACAATTTCATCAATCACAATGCCGTTTTCCGCATGCATACAGATGACTGTTCTTTCTTCTCCGGCTTTCCGCATCACCCTGTAGAGGGTGCCGTCGTCCACATAAAGTACTCCGGGATAAGCCATAAAAAGTTTGTAAGAAGTTACCCCTTCCTTCACTAGCGTTTCCATCTCGTGGATTCTATCATCCTCCATATCGGTGATAATCATGTGAAAGCCGTAATCAATTGCCGTTTTCCCCTCCGCCTTTGCATGCCAGGTATCGAGGGCTTCGAGGGTGGAATGTCCTTTTGTCTGAATTGCAAAATCGATGAGAGTGGTCGTCCCCCCATGAGCGGCTGCAAGAGTTCCTGTTTCAAAATCATCCGCCGAAACTGTGCCACCGAATGGCATGTCCAGATGTGTATGAGGGTCAATACCCCCTGGGATCACATACTTGCCTTCTGCATCAATGATCTTGTCCGCCTTCATAGTAAGATTCTCACCGATAATGGTGACCATTTCCTTTTCGATAAATATATCAGCGTGGTAATCATCCACTGCTGTAATAACACGTCCATTTTTTATCAGAACCGACATAGATCATGTCTCCTCATATTTCGTTTTAATATTTTAATTTCCTTACCATAACTAACCCTATAAATTTATATAAATCCTCCTTGTTTTTCATCTACTGTTTCCCCCATGCAGTAAGTCCCCTCTCCTCATCCGTCCCGGGAATGGTGTTGTCCAGAATAAGTGCGATGAAAGCCCCCACCGCCATGCCGGTACTGCCCAGTGTATTTATAATGTTCGCCAGCCATTCCCAACCCTCTCCAAATGTCAAGGGGTTAGCCGAAAAGTACTCCGGAACACTCAATCCCATGAAGAAGGCTAATCCAAGGATGAACAGATTTCGAGCAGAATTCAAATCTATAAATTGCAGGTTTGATAGTCCCACGGAGGCGATCATGCCGAACATGGCGCAATACATACCGCCCACAATTGGGGTAGGAATGGTAGTAAACAGCGCTCCGAATTTAGATACAGTTCCCAGAACGATCATGATAATACCGCCTGCCTGAACCACCCTGCGAGCTCCCACCCGGGTAAGTCCGATGGCTCCGATATTCTCACTATAGGAGGTTGTACCGTTACCTGTCCCGAATAGTCCTGCCAGCAGGCAACCAATTCCTTCAAATGTAATTCCCCGGTTAATGACTCGTTCATCCGGAACAGGAGCGCCACTGAGTCGGGCACACGCGTAATAGTCGCCGATGGACTCCACCATGGAGGCAATGTATCCCGCCAACATACCCACAAAAGCCGCCAAACCAAATTGCGGAAAACCCCACTGCATGGGGTAGGGTATACGGAACCAGGGAGCGTTTCTGACATTTTCCAGGCTGGTGTGGGAGGGATGACCTTCGGGGAAAATGCCGGTTGCTGTAAAAATTGCCGCCACTGCCCAGGCACTAAGGATAGCTAACAGAATGGGATAAAGTTCGAAAGAGCGGTGCTTTCTACGCAGGTACTGGCTGAACAGAATAATCAGCAAAATGGTCAGTCCACCAATAGGCCAATGGGCGCCAGCCGTGGGAGCGCCAAACTTGAAGAGAGCCAGACCAATTAGTGCAATAGTGGGGGCAATGGTGATGGGACCCACAAAACGAAGTAGTTTCCCCGCTAAGCCACTGGCACCTATTCCAATTTCTACGAGTGAACCAGCAATAATGGCACCCTGAACATGCTGCATTCGCACTTGCCAACCCGAATTGGCGAGGGCAGCCATCCCGCAGATAGCAATAGTGGGCGCTAAAAACGAGAATGTTCCTCCCTGAACAATGGGAAGCCGGTTACCCCAGGTAGTCTGTAGTAGAGTAGTAATACCACTGACTAAAAACATCGTGGCGATCAGCCATCCCTTTTCTATGGGGTCGGTAATGCCTAAGGGGCCAGACAGCAGAAGGGGTATTGCCAACGTGGAACCGAACATAGTGAGGTAGTGCTGCAATCCCAGAACGGCGGTCTCAATCGGTGGGGGAATGTCATCGATACCGTATAGAAGGTTATGTGTTTTCTCTTTTGCTTTAGCCATAGGTGAACTCCTTAGTCCTTTAATCGTGTCCCGAAACTTCGGGGCTCAACTTAGGGTATACTTTTCGTTCAGACATTAAATAGCTCTTCTGTCCTCCGGTTTCAGGGAATGATATTGCGGCATCAACTCATCCAGTTGGTTTTGGCTTCCGGATTCCACTTGGTCGTTGTTTTTTTCAGCTTTGTCCAGAATTCTATGGAACTTTTCCCTGTGATATCTCCTGAACCGAATTTGGATTCATTCCACCCACCGAATGAAAAGGGTTCTCTCGGAACGGGAACACCGATGTTTACACCGATCATACCCGCACTTACCCTTTCTGCCACATATCTTGCCAATCCACCTGATTGTGTAAACACAGCAGCGGCATTCCCATAATTGGAACTGTTCTCAATTTCGATGGCTTCATCCACACTGGAAACACGGATGATAGAGAGCACCGGACCAAACACTTCTTCTCGAGCGATTCTCATATCAGGCGTGACGTAATCTATTACAGTGGGTCCCACATAGTATCCATTTTCCTTACCCTCAACAACCACACCCCTGCCATCTACCAGGATTTTAGCTCCCTGAGCTTCCGCTTCTGTAATATACCCCTCGATTCGCTCTTTTGCTTCTTTCGAGATTATTCCACCCAGGTTCTTCCCGGGGATTATCTTTCGTGCCTCTTCACACAGCTTCTCAATGATTCCATCCACGGGTCCTACGGCGATCATAACGGAAGCTGCCATGCATCTCTGCCCTGCGCACCCGGACATGGATGCAGCCACATTGGACGCTGTCATTTCCTCATTTGCATCGGGAAGGACAATTAAATGGTTTTTAGCGCCACCCAACGTCAGTGCCCGTTTCAGATTTGCTGTTGCTCTTCGATAGACTATTTTAGCAACCTTTGTAGAGCCTACAAAAGTAATTGCTTTAATTCCTGGATGGTCGCACAGAGCTTCCACAGCTTCCCGGCTTCCGTGAACTACATTGAATACTCCTTTGGGTAGCCCAGCTTCAGCAAGCAAATCCGCTACACGGTTGGCGCTCAAAGGTACCTGTTCAGATGGTTTCAGAATCATGGTATTCCCCAAAGCGAGGGCATTGGGGATAGTCCAGTTGGGAACCATATTTGGGAAATTGAATGGTGTGATTGAGACGACGACACCTAAAGGGTGATATTCAGAGCGACATTCCACACCTTTGCTCACCTGTTCTACTTCACCGGAAGTTAATTGGGGAAGGGAACAGGCAAACTCCGTAACCTCAATGGATTTTTTTATTTCTGCTTTGGCTTCCTCAATAGTTTTCCCATTTTCTTCTGTAATTAAAGCTGCTAATTCATCCAAATGTTTGTCCAGAAGATATTTGTACTGGTAGAAAACTTGCACCCGCTCCTTGGTGGGTGTTTTTGCCCAATCCGGAAAAGCTTGCTGAGCTGCAATTACAGCCTGATCTACAACTTCAGCCGATGAAAGGGGGACTTTAGAAATTAAGTCTCCATTTAAAGGACTATACACATCAAGTAATTGTCCATTCGCAGCCCCATATTCACCATTAATAAAATTTGTTACTGTTGGATATTTCATAATTATCCACCTCTGTTTACCTGTTTTTAATCTGTTGAGACTTATTTTACCCTTCGTGTAAAACTAAGAGATACTTTTGATTTTTACAAGGAGTGTAAATATATCGAATAAAAAAATTTATTTTTTTCATGTCTCTTGAAAGTATCATGCCAAAGACCAACGGTTGGAATCCTTCTATTCAAAATGTTTTGAAGATTAACATCAATGTGTTAACATAGTATTATGAATTGGCTAAAATGCACTAATTGAATGAAATCTTCATTAGATTATAACGAACTGTTAAATGTTGCCCTGGAGGAAGCCCTGTTAGGTCTTGCTGAGGGAGGTATTCCCATCGGGGCTGCTCTATTCAACAGCGAGGGAAAACTTTTGGGAAAGGGTCACAACCGCCGTATACAGGAAAATGATCCGTCAATACACGGAGAAACAGACGCCTTTAGAAAAGCGGGTAGACAGTTTACTTATAGGGATAAAATTATGGTTACGACTTTGGCGCCCTGTTGGTACTGCAGTGGTCTAATCAGGCAGTTTAAAATTGGTACCGTCATTGTGGGTGAATCTGCCAATTTCCCGGGCGGGATAGACTGGCTACGACGATATGGAACGGAAGTCATCGTTTTGAACAGTCAGGAATGTATCGACATACTTGGCAGTTATATTCAAGCTAATCCGGAAATCTGGAATGAAGACATAGGGGAAGCCAAAAAATCGAATTTATAATCCCAGAAATGTAATTTGCTGTTGTAATGATAATTGTTTCAGTTAAGTCAATAAGCTAATCATTTTATTAACAGGATGTTTCTGTGGTTCAGCGTTAAAAATGTTTTTTCAGTCTAACATTTGCAATTATTTTCTTGTCCATTCGTCAAACAGTTGGAAAACATCACTTTTTTATTGCACATTTTACCCACATAAATATTGAATGAATCGAATGAAAAAAGAAAAATTTAATCTTCTAAAACAAGAACTGGAAAATTTCCAGCGCCTTGCAAAAGAACTAATTCCACCTTTTGGAGAGATTCCCAAATTAAACAATATCGATATCTATGGTGAATCAATCCCTTTAAATGGTGTGGTAGGGGGAGACCATATTATTTTTGTCGACTTTAACCAGCGATTTGACCTGGAGTCGAGAATAAAGCAAGCAGAAAAGATGGGAAAAGAGGATATAAAAGAAAAACTTCTTCGTAACCAAAACAGAGCTGGGATTTTGATTGCCGATGTTTCGGGGCATAGCATTACTGATGCTTATTTAACCGGTAGACTACATGATGCATTTTTAACCGGAATATTGTACGAACTGGATAGATATGGTGAGGTCACAACAAGATTATTTGAAATGTTAAACACCAGATTTTATGAATCTTCGAGCCTGGACAAATTTATAACATTGATCTACGGTGAAATCTCAGAGAATGGAAAGTTCAGATTCATCACTGCCGGTCACCCGCCACCACTCGTATTTTCAAATCAATATAATAATTTTGTAAAACTCAGCAAAGGGAGGCTCCTTACCTTCCCGCCTATCGGTATGTTTCCTTCAAAAGCCGATATCGATAAAAAGCGTCACTTTAGTAATATCGGTTACAAACAAAAATACACAGTCAATGAATTGAATCTATTAGGTGCAGGTGATATTATTTTGTTATACACCGATGGTTTATCCGAACACCAAAATAAAAACAGTGACTATTTTCCCAATCAATTGTTGGAGATGTTAAAAATAACAAAACATCTTTCTGCCCGGGATATTTTCCATCAGCTTAAAGAGGATATTCTACAATTTGCACCACAAACAGATGATATTTGTTATATCGTAATTAAAAAAGGTCAAAATTAGGTCACATGAGAACTGTATCATAGGGAGCAATATAGGGGGATTCCCAGGCACAATTTTGAAAAATACAGGGAATAGAATACTTCCCACTGCGTAGTAAAATACTTTGTCAATTTTTCGTCGGACGACTAATTTTCCACGCTCAGTTTATGATCAAATTGTTCCCGTAGCTTCCCCCCGACTGGTCGGGGGGAGCAGAGCAGTTATTGGCCCCGTAGCTTCCCGATTGCATCGGGAGCAGAGCAGTTAATGGCCCCGTAGCTTCCCGATTATATCGGGAGCAGAGCAGGTATTGGCCCCGTAGTTTCCCGATTGCATCGGGAGCAGAGCAGGTATTGGCCCCGTAGCTCAATTTGGCAGAGCAGTAGACTCTTAATCTATTGGTTGAAGGTTCGAGTCCTTCCGGGGTCACGGTAGATGGGCTCTTCCGTAGGATCCTTCGGATAATTCAAATGATTGTTGCCATACCGGCATTTCCATCCGCCAGCGTTCGACTGAGACTTCGGCGTGAGCTCAGTCGAACGCTCACGCCGAAGTCTGGTGGAAACATTTTAACACATAAAAACAATTTTCTTTTATTCTTTGATCCCTGCCAAATCCAAAATGAAAGCGTATTGGAAGGCAGTTTTCCGATATCTTTTGAACCGTCCGGATGGTCCTCCATGACCTGCATCCATATTCGTTTTTAACAAAAGCAGATTCTCATCTGTCTTGAGCGCCCTTAATTTGGCAACCCACTTTGCCGGCTCCCAGTACTGAACCTGGGAATCGTGTAGTCCTGTGGTTACCAACAGATTGGGATAATCTTTAGCTTGCACATTATCATAAGGAGAGTATGAGAGCATATACTCATAATATTCCTTTTCGTTGGGATCTCCCCATTCATCATACTCGCTTGTTGTAAGTGGAATACTTGGATCGAGCATCGTTGTAATAA
>JADFPG010000138.1 GCA_022562455.1 Fidelibacterota bacterium
ATATACACCAGCGGATAGGAGGAATTTTTACCGTTATTCGCGAGGATCATTTCTCGCAAAGGGAGTCCCTATGGGAGAAGAAACCAAAGGGTGGTTGAGGAAACTCATTCGCCGGAAGGTCATACAGGAAAAACAAATCAGCAAATACACAAAGATAATCCTCGCAAAGGGAGTCCCTATGGGAGACGAACTTGGTCCAAAGCTAAATGCATTTATCACAAGTACAAAATGAAACTATAGGTGGATAATTGATAATCAGTCAACAAACCCAGTTTCAAGTTTCAAGTTTCTACTCCCCCGATACGCTCCTTTCCGCCAGCTGGCGGAGGGCAGGCATGCTCAAAGCTATTTTCAGGTAAAAGATATATTTATTACATTCACCCTCAATAAAATTAGGTAGATTAATACCATGAGACCATTCGGAAAAGGACAGATATTAGAAACAGAATTAGCTGTACTTATTGGAACATTCCGGCGACTTCTTCGGAGACGTGCCCGAGCCAACCTTGCAAAACTAATTCACAAAACACACCCTGCTGACCTGTCTCTCCTCTTTCGACAGTTTGTACCCAACGAAAGGGGACAGGTATTCGATCTTATCAAGAAAACGGAGATCGTAGGAGAATTCCTGAGTGAATTAGATACATCTATTGTGCAGGAAATCCTCGAACCCTTTGAGCCTGCGGAGGTGGCGAAATTCTTAGAAGAAGTCAGCTCCGATGACATGGCTGATATCCTCAACCTCCTCCCGGAAGAAAAAGCCTCAGCTATTCTTAAATTGTTGAAAAGAGAGGAATCGGAAGAACTCGAAGAACTCATGGCATACCCGGCAGATACGGCTGGCGGAATCATGTCCGTGGATCCTTTTTCCCTTAACGAAACAACTAAAGCCATTGATGCAATCAAAGCGATACAGACTTCCGAAGAGGCAGAGATGGTATTTTATCTGTACGTGACCGATGAATTTGATCGACTGACCGGCGTTGTCTCACTCCGGGATCTCGTCACTTTCCAGCCCAGCACAGAGCTGAAGTCAATCATGATCACAGATGTAATTTCGGTAGTGCCTGAGACCGACCAGGAAGAAGTAGCCCGGCTTGTCTCAAAGTACAATCTCCTTGCCATTCCCGTCGTGGATAGTGATGGCAGTTTGCTGGGAATTGTAACTGTGGATGACGTTGTCGATGTAATCCGGGAAGAAGCTACGGAAGACTTTCTCCGGATGGCTGGTGTCGGAAAGGACCGTGAAATCCTCTTAAAATCCACGTTTGAGAGTGTGAAACTTCGTCTACCCTGGCTATTCGCTACCTGGGTAGGCGGAATTGTTGTGGCATGGGTCTCCGGCTATTTTGAATCCGTACTGAACTTTATTGCCATTGTTGCATTTATCCCTGTTATCATCGGAATGGGTGGGAATGTTGGAACTCAGTCGACCACTATCATCGTCCGGGGGTTTGCCACAGGGCGGATTCATCTTGGGCAAGTGGGAAAGACCATCATGAAAGAGATTCGTATTGGACTGATTCTGGGGATCTTCTACGGAATTCTTCTGGGAATCGTCGCTTCCCTTATTGACGCTCCACCCCGGTTAGGTCTTGTCGTGGGACTGGCCATTTGCGCCTCGATGTTCATCGCCACCACCTTCGGTACCATTGTCCCGATCCTGATGAGAAAGTTAGATGTAGACCCAGCCATCGCCTCAGGCCCATTCGTCACCACCTCAACGGATCTATTCGGTATACTTATCTACTTCCTCATTGCCACTTCTCTCCTCACTACGATCTAACAACTCGTGGGATTTCTGACGCTGTTCTTCTCTATCTCCCTGATCCTGTATGCCCTCATACTGGCGTTCTTTTATCTGGGACTTTTTAAAAAATCGGTAGGCGATAGTAAAGCTCAACCCTTTGTAACTGTCGTCATACCTGCAAAAAATGAAATGAACAATATTGAAAAAATTCTATCAGACCTGACCAACCAGACATATCCCACAGATTTGTATGAAATCAATGTTGTAGATGATGAATCTACAGATGTAACATCCAATATTGTTCATGCATGGATAGAAAAACATTCAAACATTTTCCTTTACAACACATCTGAATATGCCTCGGATTTAAAATACAAAAAGAAGCCACTGGACTTAGGAATAAAAAAGGCTAAAGGTGAAATCATTCTCCTCACAGATGCAGATTGCCGAGTCCCAAAAACATGGATTGAATCTATGGCATCCTATTTCGAACCCACAATAGGATTGGTCGTTGGTTACTCTGAAGTCTCACCCACAACTACACGACTCCAAGAAATTGAAGCACTGGACTTCCAAATGCTCCTCACTGCTGCTCGTGGTGCAGTAACACAAAATATTCCATTTGCCTGCACAGGGCAAAATCTTGCATATCGGAAAAAAGCCTTCGAAGATGTCGGTGGATTCTCATCTTTTGCCCATGCACTTGGAGGTGATGATAATCTCCTGATGCAGCAAATCAAAAAAAGTCCTCAATGGAATATTGTGTTTGCCTATGATCATGCAGGATTTGTGTCCAGTCCTCCACAATCCAACTTCCGGGGGTTCATTTCCCAACGAGCTCGGTGGGTTTCTGATACCTTCTTTATTAAAAATGACGACTCCCTGTTTTTTGGTATCATCGTGATAACTTTCTTTGTCAATTTTTTACCCCTTGCGATTACCCTCAACCTGCTTTGGTCTCCCTTTCTTTTGGTACCTTTAATCAAAGGTCTTGCTTTCAAATTCCTATGTGAAGGTATCGTGATGCTGCGGGGTACACAGGTTTTTGATAAAAAAGAACTGCGGCGGATATTTCCACTGTGGTTCTTTTTCCAGATTCCTTACGTCACCCTAATGGGATTCATGAGTTTTAGGGGGAAACGCCTCTCTTGGGGAGGACGTCAAACATGATCGTTCTCTCACTATTATTGGCTCTAATGTACTTGTTGTTTCTTCTCTGGCTACGCAATGGATTGACAACAATAAATAAGTCTTCAAATGTAAATTATCCACGGGACACTGTGGATTCTCCAAAAGTCTCCGTAATTGTGGCAGTTCGTAACGAAGAGACAAATATTGCCACTCTCTTAGAACATTTGCTGAATCAATCCTATCCGAAAGAACAATATGAAATCGTTATAGCTGATGATGGATCGACAGATGACACAAATAATATTATCACCTCCATCGCAAAAAACGAAAGTAGGGTAAAGTATCTGAAAGTGGATGACATCCCAGCAGGTTGGGCTCCGAAAAAGTGGGCGCTCTCACAAGGGGTAAAAATATCCTCAGGAGAAATTTTACTATTTACCGACGCAGATTGTACCATGGATACTGAATGGATCACTCAAATTCTACATTGCTTTGCCGACCGGCAGATTGGAATGGTTGCGGCTCCGTCTCCTCTTCAAAAAGGAAATAGTATGTGGAACAGAATGCTTCTTCTGGACTCAATCGGACAGGATGCCCTAACTGCCGGTGGATTATCTCGGAATCTTCCCCTCACCATCAGCGGTAGAAATCTGGCTGTCCGACGTACAGTCTTCGATAGTGTAAAGGGATACGAAGGAATTCAATCCTTTATTTCCGGCGATGATGATCTTATGATGCACAAAATTGCTCACCATGGAATAAAGCTTCATTTTTGTCTCCTTTCCGAAGCGGAAGTAAAAAGTCCACCACCTTCCAATTTCAAAGCATTTGTGCAACAACGGCTTAGATTCGCATCAAAAGGAAAATCTTATTTTAATTTGCCCTTTGTCAGTCATCACTTCCGGTGGATCCTTATACTCATTTATCTGACCAACCTCGGAGTTGTTTTGGGTCAAGCGATGACACTATTATCCTCAAATCAAATGTGGCTGCTCCCATGGTTTCTGAAAATTGCAGGAGACGGAATTCTAATTTATAAATACACTTCCACCCTTAGACGACCCTTCGATATCCCCGCTTTTCTCCTGAGTGAGATTTGGCATAGTCTATATGTTGTTGTCCTGGGTGTCCTCGGATCTTTTCTGTCCGTTTCCTGGAAAGGACGAAAGGAAAACATAAAAATTGCGTAACCTGTTCCTGATAATCGGATTATATATTTTACCGGCGCTGGCTGAAGAAACTTTAAAATATACCGTTTATTTCTGGAAAATCCCTTGTGTTGATATCACCATGACTATTAATGATGATACACTATCTGCCCACCAAACAATTAATTTTACAACTCGAACAAAAGACATTATCTCATATTTTTTTTCAGTTGATAATTTTTATAAAACCGAATATGACCCTGAAACCTTTCAATTGCTGAAATATGAAAAAAAGATCAAGCAAACCGATATTGACCAGAAACTGAAAATTGAATGGAACGAAGAAAATAATTCTTTCCAATCCGGGAAAATCAACTATAAAAGAGAAGGGATTACACATAATATATTTACACTTTTTATGCGAGGACGGTCAATGACTTTTGATTCTCTGGACACAAAGTGGTGGAAACTCGACCACGAAGGACAGTTATTCAATTCACGATACGTCTGGATAGATTCTGTAGAGGTGAATATTGATGGTGACAAATATCTCACCGATCATTACAGACTCGATCTGATCCCATCGGATAATGAACCCACCCAACTTGTGGAAAAAACAGATATATTCACATGGGGTATTGCCTTAGACGATTGTATACGTCAAATCTGGATTGAAAGGGGCGAAAAAAAACGTATATTACGTGCCGAAGTAAAGGTATCTGGATTTACACTCACAGCGGAGTTAAAAAAATGAATAAACAATCTGAGAATACATCACAATCAAAAACAGTGACAAAGAAAAAGAATTATTTCCAGCAATATTGGATTGTGATCCTACTTTGGTTTATCATTGCAGGTGGAATCGTGCTGCTGCTTCATTTTGGCGTGGATAAAAAATTAGTTGCCATCATCACTGTAACTTTTGGTCTTTTCACCAAAGCTTTTGTAGGGCTTGGAGCCATTATCGCACTTATTCCTATCGTAGGTCCTCTTATTGTAAATGTATTTGCCATCCCATTTTTTTGGATTCTCAATGGATTAGGATACTTCGTTTCAGTGATTGCCATCAAAAAAGGCTATAGCAAAGATCTTGTACGTTCCAGGGTTCTCACCATTGCCCTGTTGGTGGGTGTGTTGTTGGGGTATGTTCTGGGGAATTTAATTCCAATTCGATAGAATATGGGGTCAGAAATCAGCGTTTTACTCAGTTCCTGTCCCAGTCTCAACAATCCATTGAAATTCAGCCTTCTTTCATCTAAATTCAGGTTGAGGCAGAAACTGTCTTTGAATGAAAGCATAACTTCCTCCTTTCGTTTTGTTGTTAACTTTTGGAGTAAAGTCTATGCTTTCTTTCACTTTAGTTCAAGATCCAATTGCTTAAGCGATAGCGCTTTATGGAAATGGCATGATCATGGAAAAGTCTCCGACTTTACCATCCCGACACATCCGGGTCGGGAGATAATCCCGACGCATCGGGATTACCCACATTCCCACAAAGCAAACAATTACTATTAAGTATTTCAAAAAAGACAACCTCAGAAAGGACTCGATTTTTCTAAATGTCAACAAAAGGATATGCTACAAAGAAAGTATTCAGAAAAAGCATGGCTATATTTTCGCATCGTCGAAAAATGGAAAAAGCTTTGGTACCCATATGACATTAACAGTTCTTCCCCGCCTGACTGATGTCTGGCAGGTAAAATGAGTTCACCAACATTTGGATGGGCAGTTCATTGCCGAAACGGTTAAGAGCCGTATTTTGGAAATTTTTACAGCGAAGTTAAAGGAAACAAAAACGATCCGAGCGGCTTTACTGGGGACATTCGCTAAGCTGCACGAAGAAACAAAAGAGGCCCAGAATATAGGAACAACGCTTGCACTGCTTCCTAGCACGTTCCTAAAGTTAAAAAATATATCTTGTATTGTTTTAAAGAGCGACCAGTCTTTGAAATCTTCCTTCTTTGTTCTTAAAAAGGTTGGTATGGCTGCGGCTTTGTCATCTCTAAAACTCTCAGATAACTCAGTCACAAACTCATCGTCGGTATCCCCGTAAAGTAGGACTTCGTTGTTATCAGTATCGTAGTAGAGTTCAAAACCCTGACCGCCTA
Organism: Fidelibacterota bacterium; assembly: GCA_022562455.1. Taxonomy (GTDB): domain Bacteria; phylum Fidelibacterota; class Marinisomatia; order Marinisomatales; family SCKK01; genus SCKK01. The sequence goes on from JADFPG010000138.1 coordinate 6,138, forward strand.
TGTTCCAAGGTCCAGCCCAACTCAGCCTCTCTCTGTCATAAACAATCATCTTTGTATTCTTACTCTGCCCACTAGAAGGGTAAGAGATAATGTATTTAAACTTCCAGTAGATCGCCATCGCTTTGTCAATGTGCTTATCGTTAATCGTATCTATAGTTGGTCTTATCTTTGCCGTGAGTTCGTTGGTCCTTAAAATGTCCCCGATAATGTTTGGTTCGTTACCTAAGACATAAACTCCATTCCTACTAAGAAAAAGTATGTCGTTCTCCACTGCCTTTATGGTGCGATGGTTAACACAACCGTGAGAGTTAGTGATGTTCTTTACTGTAGGAAAAACTATTCCACCACTTGCTGATAAGGTAACTTGCCAAATACTTCTTTCTTTAAAAACAATTATCTTCTTCTGACCAGTAAATATATTTAAAGTATTTATCGGACAATTTCATATTTACCTCTCTTTTTAGCTTCATTAATTTTGTTTATTAAGTCCTTCTCCTGATAATGCTTAGCATCACTGCTGTCTTTCCCACTGATAATTGCTGTAACACCGAAAGGATGTCTGAATTTTCTGTGACTGCCTTTTGCCCCTCTTACTAGTTCAAAACCTGCATCGATATAATCTTTAACCAATTCTTTTATTTTTCGTGGCACTGTGTAATAGTATCATATTGATACTACTCAGTCTATGATGGATTAAAATTGTGGGAAATTAAAAATTTAAAGGGTAACATCGCCTTTTATTTTAGTGTAAGGAAGCAAAGTTCCTAAAGATTTTTTCGGATATTGAAGAGTGGAAATTAAAAAAGACACTTGTAAGAAGAGTATTTTTCCCAAAGATAAGAGCATATCTCGGCAAGAATTATTGTTGATTTTCAATATAGAAAAAGTTTTGGTCTAATCAATTGATTTTCAATATATATGTATTACAATGTAATACAATCTTATGATCTATTACGAAGAAAAGATTGAGAAGTCTTTAAATAAAAAAGATTTACCAAAAAAAGTATTTAAGCTTTTTAATGATGCGTTTATTGCGCTGGATATAACCAATAATTTGAAATTATTTGATATAAAGAAGTTGAAAGGACTAAACGAAAGAGAATATTACAGACTGAGAAAAGGAAAATATCGGGCAATATTTTATATTGAAAATAACGATTATTATATTATTAAAATATTAAAAAGGGAAGAGGTATATAAAAGATGGGTGTGATTTCGATAAGACTTAATGATAAAGAGGAACACATATTAAGAGAATTGACTCCATACTACAATGAAGATAAGTCTTCTTTAA
>JADFPG010000025.1 GCA_022562455.1 Fidelibacterota bacterium
ACAAAATCAAGTCTTATTAGTAAATATGCCAAAATACTTACTTAGTAGCAAGGAATACAGGTCCACCTAAATTCATTCAAACTTGAACGGCTTTCTTGATATTCGGGTGACTGTGTTGTATGCCTAGTGCTTAGTGTCATAAGTTAGCGTAATGTTTCGATAGCCCCTTAGGGTAGACTTTTCTTTTCGTCCACTCAAATGGAGCGGCATCTTGGTTGTACACCTCTACAAAGTCGTCAATAGCTTGTCTGATTTGCTGTGGGGAAGTAAAACTTGCGCCTTTGAGAGCGCTACGGCTTAAGATGCTGAACCAGCACTCTATTTGGTTTAGCCACGATGCAGAGGTGGGTGTAAAATGAAGATGAACATTTTTGTGTTTTTTCAACCACATGTCATGTTTGGGTTTATGTGTGTTGAGATTGTCCAAAATCACATGAATTTCCTGATCAGGATAGTCTGCCACAATTTTATTCATAAAATCGAGGAATTCTATTCTGCGTCTTCGATTATAATGACCGCCTTTAACCAGTCCGGTGACCACATCTAAAGCTGCAAACAGAGTAGTGGTTCCGTGTCGTTTATAGTGATGACTAAATCCAGTGAGTGCTTTGCCGTTGGGCAATTTAAGCCAGCCCTGGGCTCTCTCTAAGGCTTGAATATGCGGTTTTTCATCCACACAGAGGATAACAGCATTGTCAGGCGGGTCGAGATAAAGTCCGATGACATCGGCTGCCTTCGAAACGAATTCCGGGTCGGTGCTGATGCACCAGCTTCGTTTTCTTTGCAACGAAATATCGTGTGTGCGTAAAACTCGCCATATCTGTTCTTTGGAAACATCTTTGAGTGCTGTTGCCAAAAGACGGCCGTTCCAGCAAGCATATCCTTTTGGAGGAGGCTCCTCTAATTGGGCTAATATCCGTTTTCCTGTATTGGCGTCATAAGTTGCAGGCTTTCCCGCTCGAGGAGCATCCGTCAGTCCACTCGAGCGGTCCTTGGCGAACCGTGTGCGCCATTTACTGACTCGCGCAGGCCTTGTGGTCAGGCTCTTTGCAATCTCAAGGTTGCTTTGACCCTCTGAGGCCGCCAAAATTATCTCGGCACGTTCAGACATGCGTCTTTCTGTTTTGCCCGAACGAACCCAAGAAAGTAAGTTTTTTTTCTCCTCTGCACTCAACGTTATCGCGGTTGCTTTACCCATTTTTTTGTTCCTCCGTCAATTTACCAAATCATGATTACAGAGGAATATACATTAATACGCTAATTAATGCAACTAAACACTAGCGAAGGCAAAGGGAACGCAAGCACCGGTCCGCGACGCATTAGTGTTTGAACTTGCTTTAGGCACAGGTTTACGTGTCTCTGAACTGTCCAACCTCAAAAGCGAACACCTATTCTTGAAGAAAGGTCAGAATTCTTTGATAGTAAGAAATGGCAAAGGTGGCAAGGATCGGGTTGTGGTATTCAACTCAAAGTTGAAGAAGCAAATCTTGGAATACTTGAACTATCGCATTTTCGATAGTCCTTACCTGTTTCCTTCAGAGCGTGGACAGTAAATGACCAGATCGGCTATACAAAAAGTGTTCAAGAAAATGGCCAGGAAGGCCGAATTGCCAGAACGATATTCAATTCATAGCTTGAGACACACATATGCTACGAATTTGTATAAGGCATCCGGATACAATCTTCGTTTGGTAAACAGCAATTAGGTCCCATTTTTTTAGAGCAGTTGTTCATGCTTGAATTTGAAATATAATTCGCGCCCAACCCAGGCATCGGTGGCAGCATAGGTTATCTGCTTAATGGACAGTTCCTTTGCGCTCCAATTTGTCGTGCGTGCCTGTTTCGATATCCTAAAACCCAAAAAGAGTGCCGTTAACCCTCGAAGGCCGTGGTGAGGTACATCAGCCCGCTGGGCCACTACACCCAGATCTATGATTGCTTTAGGGTCAAACGGGGAAAGTTGCATCAAATCTACCAGATCGCAATCAAGTGCAACGCCGCATTTGATAATATCCGGATTTGACAGGATATACAATATACTTTCGCAGAGCCCAACCTTATTTAACTGAAAAATATAAATAGCATCATTCCCCGCCAACTGTAGAATTGATGGTAAATGAACCTCGCCTTTATGGAAGGCAGGCCGCGTCTCGGTGTCAAAACCAATGACATTTTCTTTAATCAGAGCATCACTAGCCCAATCGGCATCATTTAAAGAAGCAACCACGTGAATCGGTCCATCATACTGATGAAGGGGCAGATCGTTAATTTCTTTTTTGGTTAATTTTTGGTAAGTGGACCGCATTAGTTCGGGATACTGTTTGAGTTTTGGCCTATAAATAGCCCTGGGATTCTGTCTTGATTAATCAGACATCCTTCCCACCATTCCCGTTAGAGATAGTTTCATCTTCTTCAGATTCGTGTTCATCCCATTGTTAGACTTTTTTGTTTCATCAAGTTTTTAAAATAAGCCACAAAAGCATCCGATATTTGGATGATATTTTATTTGCCTTTTTTGTTATATTTTGGTTGGCTCTTTTTAATAACATTACCTTCCTTTTTCCCAGCATCCTTTATGCTACTAAACTGTTCTATTTGAACCCTGGTCCCTGGGATTTTTCCAATATGCTCTCTAATTCGTTCCTGTACTCTTCCTCTTTTAGCCTTGCCAACATAATTTGTGTTGCCTGATTCTGTTTTTATCTTATATAAGACAGGCTTATTGTTTGGCAACTTTTTAATTCCTGTTTTGTTGAAAGTTGTTGTTTTCTTTCCCATTTTAGTCTCCTCTTTTAGCTATAAGATATTATTATTCGTTGTTTGTCCTCGTTTGCCTTATCGCCTTTATAATAAATCTCTATAAACTCAATAATATCTTCTTTTTCATAATATGAATATATGATTCTAATGCCACTCATTCCTCCACGTCCTTTTAGAGCTTTGCAAGCAAATTTTTTTGCTTTATATATTTTAGGAATTTCAATTCCTAACCCGGAGATATGAACAACTCCTTTATTGTCAACTCCCAGTTTATGAGTAAGTTTGAGCTGTATATTAATAAAAGTTTCGATATCATCATCGAGAGTTTTAAACCTTTTCGTCAGCTTTTTGAAATCTTTTTTAAATTCAGTGAGTTTACGTATTTCATTAAAGACCTTCTTCACTATAATTCCTCACTGAATAAGGCAAAGTTCGATAAAATACTGATTCATATTCAATAATTTCTCCATCCTCTGTAGTTTGCCAGGGAACATCGTTGTGGGAGTACTCTCTGATCTCATAAGTATTCATATTTGACAAATTATTTAAAACATCATCAATAATTTCTTTTTCGTGTGCTTTGAACTGAGTAAGATCGGGTTTTCTTAAAGGCAAATATTTAGTCTGAGGATATTGAAAATAGTTACCCGTCACCTTTACTAATTCTTTATCCTCCATCATTTCATTTACAACCTTTATGAATTCTTTAGGTGTTGGTCCATGATGGTTCTTGATATAGGTCGCTCCAATTAACTGCTCTTCATACTTTTCATAAAAATTAAAATCTATGAAATAAAGAAGTTTATATAGAACTGTTTCTCCTACATTCGGTTTAGACCCAACTTTCCCAAGAATATAAATTAATACCTCCTTGAATTTTTGCAGATTCCGTTGAGGAACACTAATTCTAATCCCCTGTTTTTTTTCTGATTTCTTCATACCTTTTTCAAATATAACCTCAATATCTTTTTTAACATCTAACAGAACATCCGTAGGAATATTAAATATGTTAGCAAGCTTAACTAGCTCTTCCGCACTAATTTTTCTATTCCCAGTTTCTATTTGTGAAATAGCGACTCTGCTTATTCCCAACTTTCTAGACAATGCTTCTTGAGATAAGTCTATTTTTTCTCTTATTTTTTTAATCTTTACTCCTAAATTTTTATAAAACTTATCCATGATTATATTCCCTCTTTTTTAATAAATAATTTAGCATATGTTTGAATTTATGTCAAGACAATGTTTCATTATCTAACATAAATTAGAGATATAGGATTTTTGTTTTAGGTCAACAGATAAAAAGAGAAGGCAATAATCTTAGCAAGTTGTTTGATATCTTCAAGTTGATAATAGTAATTCATCTGTTCCTCCAAAAATTTAAGGCATAAGAAATACAAAGGAGTATCGATCTTATGTCTCAATGGATAATCACACCTGACAAATATCTAACTTCGGATGAAACAAAGCAGCTCCGAAAGGAAAAGGGTATTGAGCTATCCGTAAGCTGACGGATGATCAACCACTGTTTTCGTTCAGACACTATATAGTGAGTTACAATATTTCTGAGAAAACTTCTGTAGATAAAGCTATGTCTCCACCATGGCAATTTACCGGAATTCCAATAAGGGCGGGACAGCTAATTGCCGGCTCAGATCGCTGTTCCATAAAACAAGCATGGGAATACCGGTAAGTTCAACGTTCTCTAATAGATCATGATTGATCTTTATGTCCGCCTCTTCCCGCAGCTTGTCGATCCATTTGTCCCGCCTTGGCGGGATTGTTTTATCATCCTGGTTTGAATCCTGGGAATCGAAAAAAGATACTCCACTCGAATATAAGAAATAACGCCCCCACGATTGAATGTCATCAACCACCCGTTTGTTTGACTCTAACCCCAATTTCTTTGCCTGTTCAGCCAGGTAGTAATCACGAAGCGCACTCCTGAAGAATCTTGCCAGGCTTTTCCGTAGTAATTCAGGACTTCGAGTATTGATAGGATAATTATATTTTCTGAGAAGAATCAATACATCTTTCCCATCCCAGGTGAAATCCGGAGATTCCACTACAGCCAAAGAAAGATCATAGTCATCAGAGATTTGAACTTCATCTGAAAAAATTGATATGTTGAGTGGCAAGTCTTCAGAAATGAAATCTATTTCTGATTCGAGGAACCTTACCAAAGAATGAAATCCTGTCGCTTTCCGCTTAATTTGCAAAGGTGTCAGAAGTCTATCCACATACTCATCGGCTAATTCAGTTTCTATCCTGGCTTGCAGAACCTCCATTATCTGATGACGCTTCTGTTGAAGTTGCACAGGTGTTAGAAATATGTCCTGTACCTTATGTTGAACATGCATGATTCCGAATCCTTCAGGGAATTCGATCACCTCTGACGCTTCACCAACATTCAACCGGTAAGCCAGTTTTTCTAATGGGATGGGAGCCTTACCATCGCCCCAATGAAAAGATTGCTCCGAAAACCGGACAGACAGGTGTCCCTCGAATTCTTTTACCAACTCATCAAATGACACTCCTTGTTGTAATTCTTTGTTCCACTCATCTGCAGTACTCTCATCCCTGGTAAACAGCACATCCACGGTTACTCGCTGGAGAGACTTGTGTAGAGTCTCATCGGTTTGTTGAGGGTCGGGTTCGGCACGACTGCGAATCTCCTCGAAGAATAACTCCCGAATCATCGCCTGTTGTTTGATAAAATCGATCGCCTCTTTGTAGCCCGGTGAATCCGCCAAACCCTGTTCCTTCGCCCATTGACTCACTACTAATTCATCAATTAACAGGTTCAACGCCCGCTTATTCCTTCCCCCCGGCTTATGGAATTCAGGCAGGGGCGTTAACTCTAAGCGTCTCACCAATTCTTCTTTGGTGATGGACTCATTATTGATAAGCGCAAGAACACCTTCTGAAACATGTTCCGGTTTTTTTGCGCAATTGCTTATAAAGAAAACAAATATGACAAATAATAGCAGGAAACTATGATACATTGATCCTAAACTAAGTTTTTGAAATATATTCAAATTCATTTTTCAACAATGACTAGGGAGAATGAACATATAGTCACTCATGTTTCGCACCTCTTTACGGTCATTTATTTACTTGATATTCTCAGAATGTGTTATTATGTCGCATTAGAAAAATTTTATTATTGACGTCAAACCATCGTGCCTGTCTGCCGACAGGCAGGGAGGATTAGAATGAATTACTGTTTGAGTCCCGACACGGAAGTGAGGGGATGAGTTTAATTCATTCCCGTAACGATGATGCAGACGGATAAAATTTTTCTCCAGCGACTGTTTCTTTTGGTACTTTTCTTACGCTAAGAAAAGTACAGAGAATAACGGTAGTAAAAAATTCATCTCTATCTGTCGTAAGGAACGATAGACAGATTTTTTATTACGATACTAAAAGGCTTTATTTATAAACATCTTCTTAAATATAAAACACATACAATGTGCGAAACTTGAGTAGTCATAGAACAATCCTGTTAGAATTGAGTTAAGTATTTTCGCCTATTTATCGAGTACACTACAATAAGCATTGTACCAATCATTAATGTAACCAATGATTGACTGAGTAAGGACCGGGAAAATAATGGCCCGGCTAACCAGCCAAACCGTAAAAATAAAAGTTTACATAAATAATAAACGGTTTTTCCGGACACTTGTGAAATAATGAATGCTCTAAATAAGTCAAAATGTGTTGACTTGTTAAAGGCGAAAAAGACCAAACCGTAAATATACATCTCAAGGATCATAATTAGACCTTTAGCCAATTCCGGATGACCGGTGAAAAGTACTGAGGCAATAGGCATCAAAATTGAAATTAACACGATTGAATTCACCGATCGTTTATTTGACAAACAGTAGAGATATATAATCCAGTGCATAGGATTTAATTTGTAAACAGGAAGTGCTAAAACATGTGAAATAGTAGGGATCAGTATAATAAAAGTGGTGGAAAGAATGATCCAGGCGAGTTCAATCAGGGATAGTTTTTGGATACGAACCTTAATAAGTTCCATAATAATTTTACCTTGTCTATGATTTAAACGTTGAAAGTTATGATGATTTTAATTCAGATATACCATGAATCTGAAAGCGTTCACCCAATCTCAGAAATTCCTTAAGCTGATACGTCATTATTCCAAAGTCATCTGCCTCCTTCCGCTGTTCGAGTGTATTATATCCCCATGCCGCAAGGATACACTCGACACCTGTTGAAGCAACTTCTTTAAGAGTATCAACATGGTCGTCAACAAAAATAATTTGATCAGCATTAAGCTTTCGATCAACCATTAGTTTGTTGATAATATGGTGTTTATTCATTTTACCAACAGCCCGAAAAACATTCTTCCTTTCCAATCCGATTCCATTCGCCGAAAGTATTTTATGTACGTATAATTTTTCTTTTGTCGTGACAATAAACAGATTTTCATCGTCGATCAGCTCCAGGAATTTTGCCATCCCAGGATACAGTGGATTTAAGTTTAACCAGGCTTCAGGATTAGTTTTCAGAAGTTCGGATCGCTCCTGATAAAACTGATCGTAATAAGCGCTTTTAAAATGAATATTATCCTTTACAAATCGGTCAAAATCGTTCTGTGATCTGATTACACAGCCCCTATCCATCGCCAGAGCGATATAAACATAGTCTTCTCCGGAGCGGATATAATTCCTGAGGCGGCGCATTTCGGCTATTGTTTCAGCAGGGATAGCGACCAGCGAGATTTGCCTTCCCCCTCGTCCGGTCAGCACTGCATAGGCATTCAACCCGGATAACAAACATTCCAATACGCTATCGGCAATAACGCCGTCAAAGTCCAGGCCCAGGTAATTCCGCTGACTTATTTCCACGATAGTATATCCGGCAAAAGTTTTTCTAATCCCACAATCAATAGCGCTTTTATTCCCTGCGTCGTACCTGCCGTAAAAACGAAGTCAAACCTTCAATGTTTACAATCAAAGTGTAACTAAACATGATTAATTGACTATATCGGAATTTCTCCACAGGATCCTTCGGAAATGTTTATCGTTGATAAAATTATTTACTCAAGTTTCGCACGTCTGATCTATTAGATCCATTATAGAATTTCTTTGTCGCATTAGTCCCGATGCATCGGGATTATCTTTATCGTCAAACCATTGTTTTGGATGAGAATGAATTATCCCGACATAGTTATGTCGGGACGACTGTTTCTTTTGGTACTTTCCTGTCCGCCGACAGGCGGGTCTTACGCTAAGAAAAGTACAGAGAATAACGGTAATAAGAAATTCGTCTTTTTTATGACGATACTTAATGACTTTATTTATGAACATCTTCTGAAATATAAAACACTTACTATGTGCGAAACTTGAGTTAGTTACTGGTTAGTTGGTTATCATAACTCAGTACTCACCCCTGTACGGTTCCCGACGTTTCGGGACAGGCTGTTCCTCCCTACCCCGCTACGGTCATACTTCCCTACGGGGCGGGCAGCAGGGCAGGCACTCACCGCTCACCAGTTACGACTCACCAGTTACCAGTTACCCCCGTACAGTCGCAAGCTCCTTACGGGGCAGGCACTCACCAGTTACCACTCATCTCTGGACCCTTGCAGACTCACCTTTGGCAAACGCTTCCACATCCGGGAGTTTTGCCATTGTGACATCACCGGGAAAAGTTGTCAATAAGGCGCCATGGGCCCAACCAAGTCGTAGAGCTTCCTCAGGCTCTCTTCCTGTGATCAAACCATAAATAAGGCCGGCAGCAAAACCATCTCCACCGCCGATACGGTCAATGACGTTCAGCTCACAAATGGGACTGACAATCTGTTTACCCGCAAACCAGAGTACTGCCCCCCATTGATGACGGTTGCTGGATTGTACTTCCCTTAACGTTGTCGCCACCGCCTTCACGTTCGGAAATTCTTTGGTGACCTGATCGATCATTTGAAAGAAATTCTTGGTATCAAGTTTGGATTTAGAGGCCACATTGGGTCCCACTACTCCCAATCCCATTTGGAGATCTTCTTCATTACCGATCAGGACATCAACAAATTTTACAATTTGCCGGAGTATTTCCTGTGCTTTATTTAGCCCACCGATTGGAGCCCAAAGTTTAGCACGGTAGTTCAGATCAAATGAGATGATAACTCCATGTTTTCTGGCTGCTTGCATAGCTTCAATGATCAGTTCGGATGTCGTTTCCGATAGGGCGGCATATATCCCACCGGAATGGAACCAGCGAACACCGGAATCAAATATCTCATCCCAGTCAAAATCCCCGGGTTTAAGCAGAGCACCCGCTTCATTGGATCGGTTGTAAAAAACTACCGGCGGACGAACACCGTATCCCAGGTCGCTATATACCGCAGCAATATTCGGCCCCCGTACACCATCGTGCTCAAACCATTTGTAAAATGGCTTGACACCCATTTCTCTCACACGATTCTGGACAAGTTCACCGATACCGTAATCAACCATCGCAGTGGCAATACCGGTCTTTAACCCGAAACAATCCGATAATCCCGCCGCAACATTGTACTCACCTCCTGATACATGAATATTGACCGAGCGAGCCTTTCGGAATGGAATTACCCCGGGATTGAGCCGATGAACCAGCGCTCCTAAAGAGAGAAAATCAAGCTGGCATTCATCTTTACGTATATTCAAGTATTTCATAATTCTTCCTTCCAATTCGTGTTAAAAATTTAACGGATTATCCCGAAGCCGATAAAGTATTTCACCAGCTTTGGGTACATAAAGAATTCCTTCTTCCTCACGATTCATGTAATCTTCGATACGAAGCGACTCCGGATCTTTGTAGCCAAGATTTATTTTATTACAAACTTCCCTGGAAATCCCGGTGGCAAGGATCACATTAATCCGGGGTTTTTCAATCCCCTCTTCAAATGTACCGATCCCTTTTACATGTGTAGAATGGGCTCTTATCCCTCCGGGAATATGCCGGAACCGTTCCTTTTGCCTGGTAAAATAATCCAGCACATGGTAACCGATTTCTTCAATAATATGACCATGGGTAACTGACACTTCGTTAATGTGAGGGGCATAAATTATTAATTCGCCACCATCCGCCACCACCTGTTCCAGTTTGTACATGCACTTCCCCCCCGTCCAGAGGTCATCGTACATTTCCGGTGCATGGGATAAAACACTTTGAAACGGACAGTCTTTGTAAATTATATTGACTTTGTCCGATAATTCCGCTGCCGCCTTCCATGCTTCTTCAGGTGAGCCTATATACATTCCCACCAGATCCAGCCCCTTTACCACCAGACTGATACAGTACCGCTCCACCGGTACCATCGCCGCTGCCAGATCCACAAGCTGTCGCACCGGCGTATATTTATGCCCAATAATCCCGGGGTTGGTGATCAGAGCCCCCAGCCAGTGAAACATATTGAGAATCTCCTCTCCCGATATCCCGGGAAAAAGATATTTATTCCCTCCGGAAAAGCCTACCACTTCATGGGGAAAAGTCGGCCCGATTATCATAAGCAGATCGTAATCAAAAATTCGCTTATTTATGGTAATATCAACGTCTCTGTGCATCATTCCACCGGATAAATCGGCTACATGATCACCGGTGATTGTGCCGATACATGTTAACTGATCCGCCTTTTTCCATTGATGATTATAAAACCGGACTAAAGGATAGGTGCTGCGATGTTCGGTCGCTGTGATCCCCACACGCTCGTAAATCGCCTCTGCACTCATCGGTGGATGGGTACCAAGCGCTATCATAAAATCCAAAGCTTTTACCCTGGCGGATAATAACCGGTAAACAACCCTAAATAAAATATCAATAGGTGCTGTCCTGGAATGGTCCGGAATTATACACAATACCCGCTTGCCATCCAGATCTTTTTGCTCAAACGCTCCGGCACACAATGCCTTAACATCAGATTCGGTTAGTTTTGTTTCGTGACTACCTTGACCAATCAACATATCAGAAAATTAAATTTCCAAGATTCTATTTATTCGTATCGCCCCCGATTAAATCGGGGTCAGGCAGGGAATTTCTCAATAGGAGTTCCTACAGAACAATGTTTATCATCGAGATAGTTTGTCATTGAGTAATTGGTTAATGGTTAAGTAGTAACCACCCGCTATACTACTCTACCACTCACCACTCACCACTCACCACTCACCACTCACCATTTCCTCAGCTTTAGCCTTTCTGATCAATTTGAGAAGCTATGCTTTTTATGCTGGTGAAACGGCGGCACCATTTTTGTCGATCCAATTGGTATGAAAGAACTCACCTCTTGGTTTGTCTACTCTTTCATAAGTATGAGCACCGAAATAATCTCTTTGAGCCTGGATTAAGTTCGCTGGTAATTGAGCACTGCGATAGCTATCATAATAGGCCAGTGCGCTGCTGAATGCCGGAACAGGAATGCCCAACTCAACCGACATAGCTATCACTTTACGCCAAGCATCCTGATTCTTGTCGACCTCAATTTTGAAGTATGGATCCAATAACAAGTTGGGGAGTTCAGGTTTTCTATCGAACGCATCCTTTATTTTATCCAGAAATTGAGCCCGGATAATACAACCGGCGCGCCACAATAAAGCGATCTCTCCAAATTTGAAATCCCAGTTGTATTCCTGGGTAGCAGCTCTCATCAATTGAAAACCCTGTGCATAAGAACATATTTTTGAAGCATAGAGGGCTCCGCGAATCATTTCAATGTATTCTTTTCTGTTGTCTTTAAGTTTTATTTTAGGTCCTGGTAAAACTTTTGATGCAGTAACACGTTCTTCTTTAATTGCACTTAAGGTACGGGCAAAAACAGCTTCAGCAATCGTCTGCGCCGGCACACCTAAATCTAACGCCTCCTGACTCGTCCATTTTCCTGTCCCTTTTTGACCTGCCGTATCAAGTATGACATGAATCATTGACTTACCCGTCTCAGGATCTTTTTTCGCCATAATATCGCGTGTGATTTCGATCAGATAGCTATTCAACTCCCCTTTATTCCACTCAGCAAATACGTCATGCATTTCTTCTGTAGTTAACCCAAGCACCTTCTCCATTAAGTGATAAGCTTCGCAAATCATTTGCATATCACCATATTCAATACCGTTATGTACCATTTTCACAAAATGACCAGCACCATCGGAACCGACCCATTCGCAACACGGAGTTCCGTCTTCCACTTTTGCAGCAATTGACTGAAATATAGGCTTTACTGACGGCCATGCTTCAGGAGAGCCACCAGGCATAATTGACGGACCTGTTAACGCACCTTCTTCTCCACCTGAAACGCCAGTACCGATATACAAGAATCCTTTCCCCTGCATCTGTTTTGTCCGGCGAATCGTATCATGGAAATGGCTGTTTCCGCCATCAATAATGATATCCCCTGATTCCAAATGAGGAATTAATAGCTCGATAAAATCATCCACCGGTTTCCCAGCTTTAACCATTAACATTATTTTCCGGGGACGTTTTAGACTTGTAACAAATTTTTCGATACTGTAAAAACCCTTAATATTGGTTCCTTTTGCTCTGCCATTAATGAAATCATCCATTTTACTCAATGTCCGATTGAATACCGCCACAGAAAAATCGTGGTTATTCATATTCAGGACAAGATTTTGACCCATAACAGCAAGTCCAATCAATCCAATGTCATAATTACTCATTTTTTACTCTCTATTTATATATTTCTAATATTTTTCCGCAATCTAAATAGTCATGGCGGTAAACCCACCATCCACACGGATAATAGCACCCGTGACAAAAGAGGATGCCTTTTCTGATGCCAACCAGAGTGTAACACCAACAAGCTCTTCAGATTCGCCAAACCGACCCATCGGGGTGTGACGCATAATATCCGAAATTCTCTTCTTTGTTAGAATTTTCCGATTTTGTTCCGTTGGGAAAAATCCGGGCGCAATCGCATTTACGCGAATCCTGTGTGGTGCCCACTCCCGAGCCAGAAATTGAGTCAGATTATTAACTCCCGCTTTGGAAATACCATAGGTAAACACTTTTGATAATGGGGGACCGGATGAGGCAGATGAAATATTAATGATACTACCTCCTTCTCCCTGTTTTACCAACGTTTCGCCAAAAATCCGACAGGAAAGAAATATACTTTTTAGATTCACATCGAGAATGTTTCCCCATTCCTCCTCTGTAATCTCGAAAAAGGGAGTGGCCGAATTAATGCCGGCAGCATTGACAATAATATCCACTCGTCCCCATTGCGATAGTATCCTGTCTCTCGCATTTTGTAAGTCCAATTTACGGGTGGCATCTATTTGAATTGCTAACGCCTGTCCACCGGTTTCGTTTATGATGACTGTGGCTCGTTTTTCAGCCTTTTCTTTGGTTCGACTCAAGACAGCCACTTTTGAACCCGCCTTTGCCAAGCCTTCAGCCATTGCACCACCTAAAACTCCACCCCCGCCAATAACGATGGCTACCTTGCCTTTTAATCCAAATAATTCATCTACAAAAGTCATTGTGGCTCCTTTAGAATTAACCCATAGTTACATAATGGGGGCAACATGCTTTTTAATGTGTCTTGCCAAACCCTCGTAATGATCATTTTCATTCTTGGTGAGACAATCCAATATTTTATCTTTGAACAGGTATTCACCCTGATCATTCTTTAACGTGAGCACTCTGCCAAAAGCTACATGCAACACTTGTCGTGCATTGTCCTGAGTGAAGAGTTTTAATAATTCCTCATTATCACAATCTACACCAGGGGGTACGGCACTTAAATTAGCTGAAACATGGTAGGAGGCTTTTTCAACAGGATAAACGCTTCGAGATAAATCAAGTATTTCTCTAAAAAGATCCGGGTCGCTGGCAGCCACTGTTCTAAGCGCTTCGAGATAACTAGTCCCGGCTGTTTTGATATGAACGCTGCCCTCATCCTTTAAAGAACCTATTACATCATAAACACTAAATTTATCACTTCCCGAATGAAGGCTGATTTTGTAACGTCCCATTTTCTGGGCAATTGCTAAATGCTTTTGATATTCTTCCCTGAAAATTTGGATATCACCTTTGTAATCAATTCCTTTTTCAAATGCTCCAACGAAACGAGGGGCTAAACTCACAAACTGAACCCCCATTCGGTTAAATTCATTCACCATGAAATAATGTTCGAAAGGTGTAGTAACAGATTCTGTTTCATCCACAGATATTTCCAATTCATAAGCACCCTCTCCGATTATTTCAACCAAATAGCGGTACATCTTAGTGGTATGGGCAATTGCAGAGCTATATTTAACAAGAGCCCTGGCAACATCTTCTTCCGTTGGGCATAGAGAAAAATGGTTGCTTATGGAAATCCGCTTTCCCGAATATCTGCTGAGTGCCTTTATTTTACTATCTTCTAATTCATCCCAGGGTAAATATGCTAACTTATCCTTTAGTTTTTCATTCGAGTAAGAATCTGCAGCGTTATCAACATAATCGCCGGGATCAATGGTATACATCGTGAATCCTGCGCGATGCATTAGTTCTATGTCGTCATATGTTTTAAGATGGTCTGCATCAGAACCGAAGCCATCTCTATAACCTTCCTGAAACACCGCCCAGGTTGCAGCATCCATCACTTCTTCAGGCGTTCTTTGCGTACGTTGAAGTTCTCGGATGGATTGTTGAGCTAAGATGGGCTTAATACCTGAACCAGCGATACCCCGAAGGTGACCGGGTCCTGCAATTCCAAGCCGGTCTCCCAATCCGATGGAGTTTTGCGATCCAATCAAAACAGGACGGGTAAAATCAAACTTTACTCGCAGAATATCGGCATTTGTATGGTTCATCGGGCACTGTTTGAGATGGATTGCGAGGGAATAAACAATTGAGCCGGCGAAGACATCATCCGAAAGAGACTTTTCACCGGATGAAATTATCCAGAGAAATTTTTTATCTTTCTTCTTTCCAATAAAAAAGAAACTACCGTTTAAAGAACAAACAGACTCAGGATAAACCTTTATTTTAAAATCACCATCAATCCGAAGGAATACCGGTGAATTAAATGAATCGGGTTTGAGGTTTAACAGCGAGTTTACTACCTCATTAGAATTCATTTTCATCCTTTGTGAACAGATTTTTTGTAATAGTTCACCTTATAATGATTCTTGATAATAATTTTTGTTCGTAATATTGAATATTAATATAAGAATAACACCCTGCTTTAGCTGGGTGGTTTGCATAGACTAACACATCCTGAATAGTGCGCTTCAGCGTACTTTTTTTAATCATCAAAGATACCATACCTCTTGTTCCATTCATCATATTCTTCTTGAAATGTTTTTATTCTATGATGTTCTGATTGATTTTCAATATATCGCTTCACCTTTTCAAGTTGTGATATACTCACGGAAAACCCTCCATATCCACGTTGCCAACCGAATTTCCCATTTATTAAATGACTGTCATTAATCCAATGAGATGATTCTCCTTTAAGCTCTTTTAATACATCAGCCAAACATTTATCAGAAGGTAAATTAATCAGTCCGTGAACATGTTCAGATTGGATGTTAAGACGTTCTAATGGAACATCTATTTCATTTCCTAAATCTATAAGATGGCGATATAGTTTTTTACCGACTTCTTTGAACAAACATTTCCGGTGATTTTTTGTACCCCAGATGATATGAATCCAGATTCTCGTATGAGTATGTGTCATTTCTGCTTCCTCACAGAATGTTATTCGTAAGTCCGCTAAAGCGGACTATTGATGTTTTTATTGATCATTGTCACCCAGCTAAAGCAGGGTGTTACTCTTATGTTTGTTACTTTTTTCATTATGGTGGTGAACAATTACGATTTTTTTGATCTACAGGATTTATAACCACCGGCGTAAATGTCTAATATTATTTTGAACACAACTTTCCGGATCAGGTAGAGGTAGGATTTCCGCCGAAAGAAAGCTACCATATTCTATTTCTTTTAGAACATTTATTATCTTCCCAAAGTCTAAATGTCCGTACCCTGGTGCCCAACGGTTACTATCAGCTACATGAAAATGGAAAAGACTATTGGAGGCTTTCCTAATGCTTTCTTCAATAGAGACTTCTTCGATGTTAGCATGGAAAGTGTCGAATAGAAGCCCGATATTTTCATTCCCAATTTTATTAATTAATTCTAAACATTCAACGACAGTATTTACCAAATCAGTTTCATAACGGTTAATTGGTTCAATAACCAGTTTTACCCCCTTTTTATCAGCTAAATCCATACATTTAATTAATGCTAATTCAAACCACTTCATTGCCTGATTTCTATCCACATCTCTCTGAACTTTGCCACGAATCAACCCGATTATGACAATTGCCTGAAAGTGAGAGGCGAAATTGATTTGGTCTTTAATTCGTTGAATGGACTTTTCCCTTATAGATGTATCGGGATCAGTGAACGAAAGTCCTTCTTCCCTATAAGCTTGACCCGTGCCTATCGCCGGCACGGTCAAACCATATTCATCGATTATCTTACTGATTTTCTCTAAATTAACCAAATTAGGATCCCGTACTGCCAACTCAACTCCATCGTAGCCCAAGTTTTTAATCTTGGCGATATTTTTCTCCAGTTGACCCTTATAAGCCAGAGCGGAAAAAGATGTGGGTTGCATCGAAAGCACAATGCTTAACCGCATAAGATCTATCCTGGATTACTCATCATCCCGACAAGCTTGTCGGAACACAAAGTTCTTGTGAAAAAGATGTTGTGAGAAACATTGCGGTTGAATCTTCCGTTAATTCCTGTTTTCCTTAACATTTTGGAATCTTTTGAGTTTTTTATGCTTTTTCGGGGCTATCAAGCTATAAACCCATTTTCCGGATTGCGTAGATTGGACGCCAACCTTCGGTAAATGGCTCTTTTAGGTAAGGTTCCATCTCCTTTTCTGTTCTCATCGTGGTTTTTTCAATGGGCGGTAATTTACCGGGAGGAAACGCTTCAAAAATCTCATCGTGTACTAAGGTGAGATAAGACAGAATAGCGGCTATAGTCCGTTTGGCTTTGGCGGCGGTGGCAATGTTCGGTTTACCAACGACGCCTTCAGGAATTGAGCCTAACTCGATGGGGAAATGACCTTGACCTTCGGACCACTTGCTGGGTCGGGCAAAAGGATCGACCGCCTTATCAAAATGGCCGTCGGGTAAATATCCTTCTACCGTGGTTTCTTCGGCTAATGCCATGTCCACGTACTCCGGCGCCAACAACAGCATGACCGAAGTTTCCGCCTCGTCGGCATGGACGAAATCCATGTCCCAATCACCGCCGCGAGCCTTAGTACGGAAAAATTCCCGAACGGCACGGTGCCAATCAATTACACGAAAAATTCCGGGTAAATTCCAGGTTTTCTGCAATTCCTGGATGGCTGCTTCCAGTAACCACTGATGACCGTGGTTATTGATCAAAACAATTTTGCGAAAACCGTCGTTCCACAGTCCGACCATGACATCAATTAAAACCCGTTTTAACACTTCGTCTTCCAGATGAATCGTCCCCGGCATACCAATGTGATGATGCGGGTGGCCACCGTAGTTTAAAGGCGTCCAAACCAAATTAATTGGCACACCTTTTTTTGCCGTAAAACGGCGGACACCTTCAAGAATTTGGGTAACCATCAATGTGTCCAGGGCGGTAACAGTGTGGCGACCGTGCAGCTCAGTACAGCCAATTGGAATAAAAACGATGTCATTTCGTTTCCGATTCTCAACCACCCTCCGGCGTATTGTATTTTGAATATACGTTCCCGGTTTGCCCAATTCAGAAGGTGAAGGGATGCCATAATCCGCCAGGATCTGTTCTATTTCTTGCTCGGATGCTTCCCAAATTTTCTTTTTCAACCGACCAACCGAAGTATCTTCAAACCGAAGATCATCGCGGTCCGTGCTTAACCATTTTGTCATCGCTAACTCCTCTATGTTTTTTTTAGCTTAATTGAAATTCGTAACTGTAATTTTAACTTCATCCCTATCGGTCTGTAGCATAAGGCAATTTTCTTCCACAGCGTCCAAACTAATCTGCTTGGTAACCAATTTAGAAACATCCATTCCCGAAGACATACAACTAATAACATTAGGGAAGGTACCGTGACCGGAATGCCCTTGAGAACCAACCACATTAGCTCGCCGCACCTGGAGCACTTCTCCGGTTAAGGGAATCTTATCATCAGAACGGGCGACAACGACTACGGTTGTATTTACCGCTTTACCTTCCCAGATAATTTTTTCAATATCGGTCCACACGATACTGGGTAATCCCGTAGCTTCAAGAATAATTTTAGCCCCCAACCCCTCTGTAATGTCTAAAACAGCTTCCGCTACATCATCCGCCATAGGGTCAATTGTGTGGGTGGCTCCCATAGATAAAGCCATTTCCCGGCGTGAAGCTGAAGGTTCGGAAAGGATAACGGAATTGGCGCCTGAATGACGTAGTATTGCACAGGAGGCAATACCGATAGGTCCACCACCAAGTATGACCACATGTTCACCCGGTCGAATACCGCCCCCGCGCTCAATAACAGCGTTATAGGCTACTGAAGTCGGTTCTACAAGGCTACCCAAGAGCCACATTTTTTCTTCACCATATTTTTTTCGTAATCCCTCCAGGCTCCATAGATAGCGAGTATCGATTTTGATGTATTTTGCATAAGCTCCATCAATCGAAAAGCCAATTTCTTGCAGACGTTCACAATGATTGGGATAACCATCGGCACAGGGTTTGCAATTGGCACACCAGATCATTTCTTCGGCACAGACCGCCTCTCCAACTTCATATTTTTCACCGGTGCGTTTATTTATTGCATTTTCACCAGCTTCTACAACTACTCCGGAAAATTCGTGACCCAAGGTAACCGGGAAGGCGGTCAGACCCGGATAAAAAATATACCCTTCATCATTAGCTTGTCGCATATGAACATCGCTACCGCAAGTACCACATGCCCTCACTTCAATAAGTACCTCTGTGGGACCCGGAACAGGTATATCTTTTTCAACAATCTCCATTCGTGGATTTCTCCATACCTTACTGCCTAAGTATGTTAATTTCCCATCAATATCCTTTGATCCCAGTTTAAAATCCGGTATAGGATCCCAATCAGCAAATAAGGTTACCGTTTTCATTTTTGACATTATTTTATTTCCTTAATTATTATATTCGTTACGTATACCCGTCCATGATATGGTCGTATTCTTTATCTTCCCAGCCCAATTTTATCATATATCATTTCGATAATCTCCACATTTTTAAACCCATCCATATGTGTGGCAACCAGATTGTTATTGTCTGAATCCAAGCCAAGAATTCGATTGACGGAGACTTGGTCTTCCTATGTATAACCCCATCTATCTTCAATGGGGAGGGTTGAGAAGTCCCGCTTCTCAACAGGAACATTCAGACCTACGCAATAAGTCACCGCTTCCATTTCATCATTAAATATGGATATATGCTCACCATAGATCTCCACACGTTCAAACGGAAATATCCATGTGGTATGAGCACTGGACGAAAAAACACCATAGACACCACTTTTCATCTCAAATATCATCGAAAAATTATCAACGAATCAGTAGAGATTTTGTTCCGACAGCCGTAACTTTTTTCACCTCACGGAACAGATAACGAACTATATCGATTAAATGAAGTGTGGTTTCAAATAAGAATCCACTTGTCACGGTCGGATCACTTGTCCATGGCGGCACTTGAAGCTTGCCTCGATTCATTTTAATGTCCTAAAACCACCTCAGAGCTATTTTTAAAATACCTGCATGGGTTCTTGCAATCATTCCGGTTCCAATGATACCGATTCTTATGGTACTCATATTGTTTCTTCCTCATACAAATAATCTCTGTTTAATTTTTCTACAACATCTTGATATGTTCCATCAAAGGGACCTTCTTTTTCTAATTTCAGGGAGGTAACCGCTGCCGCAAACTTGCACGATTCTGCCGGTGATGACGTTAACCTGCTGGCAAGATAAGAGGCCATGCATGTATCGCCACGGCCTGTACGTCCTCGTAATGAACTATGTGTGAAAGGAGCTTCAAAGGTTTCTCCATCAATATAAACTAACACACCATCACCATGCGTAATAACTACTTCTTGGGGTCCCCATTCAGAAATTATCCTGGCAGCTTTTGTGATATCCTTTTCTCCTGTGATCACTTCTGACTCCACCGAATCTGCTTTAATAGTATGGATATGTTTTAATCCATCTTCTTTTTCAACCCAATCAACAAAGACTAACTGATCTCCTTTTCTAATCCTCAATACTCCCTGCAGATCGAGTGAAACCTTACCAAACTTTGAGGTAATATATTTGATTAAACTCAAGGAGACTTCACCTGCCATAATGGGACCAATATGAAACACTTTTGCATTAACGCTTGGAATATGCTCTACTTTGAATTCCCCCGCAAAGGCAATGGGGACACAAATTCTCTTATCAAAGTTAGGTGCAATATAGGTGTTTTTAATTCCACTCGTCACCTGGGATTCAGATGTAAAAATTTCAATTCCATTTTTCCTCAAAACGTTAAGATTACCAAAATCTTCTCTTGCCAATCGAGTGATAATTCCAGAGCGAACATTCAATTTCGACAAAGCCATTGCACCGTAATAGACTGCGCCTCCCAAGGCTTCTTTCTCAACCCTTCCAAATACTAAAATATCTTTGGCGAAATGTCCCAGGATAATTATATCAAAATTCATCTTTTGTTGTTATCCGGATCGTGGAGTGTACCGCAGAAAAGTTGGAAATTGATAAAGTTGTATATACAGGGGAAAGGTTCTTATACCATTTAATATGTTAGACTTCCAATTCCAATCCATCATAGGCAACAATAATATTTTCATAGGGTTTAAGTTTCTTAACCAATTCTTCATGAGATAAATTATTATGCCCGATATGGGTAATAACAAATCGGGTTGAAGGATTTCTTTTTGCAATATCCATTACACTTACTACATCAATGTGGTCTGTACCCCCATCAAAACCCGGAGTATGGAAAACTACTATATCCGATATTTTCACAAGCCTTTTCTCATAATCATCTAATATTGTCCCTGCCTTATCGCTAAAATGTACGATTCTCTTCTCATCTTCTTTAAATATCAATCCAAAGGTAGGTACTTTGTGGGAAACGGAAAAAGGTTTAACTCTGATGTTGTTGATTTTAACGGATTTTTTTTCATGTAGAACATGAAACTCGCAGTTGTTATATAACCTATCTGTTATTTCGAAATTGCCAAGAACAGACATATTCCCGTAAACAAGAATTTTTTCCGGCCAATATTCAAATACGGTTATACCGCCGATATGATCAAAATGTTTATGGGAAAGAAATATTGCTGACAGGTGAAAGATTTTCTCTTCATTAAGTACTCGTCCAATCGAACTAGGCGCGTCAAATAAAATTGTATCCGACTTATTCGTTACTATTACAGAGACTGTTCGGCGACGATTTTTCGATCCTTTTTCCCTTGCTAATGAACACCTTTGACACTGACAACCGACAGCAGGGATTCCACGCCCGTCCCCCGTTCCTGTAAATTTTATCTTCATTAGTCCTTTTCTCCAATTATCTGAAAAAAATGTTTAGTCCTATCAAACATACCGCAAGAACAATGCCAAAGTAACCGACAGTCCGGGAATCAACAATAATCAGTTCTCTCCATTTAATCTTTTGTCCTGGTAAGAAATACGATATTCCTGCAATAATACCATAACACAGCACAATCACCCATCCTGTTCGGTTCAGGTAGTTCATATCAGGAAAGATGAAATATTTAAATGCAAGTGAGACAACGGCACTTGCCACGAAAACAGTTGCCACAAGATTCTTTGGTGCTCGGGTACAGAATACTGCTGCCAGGATTAATATGGTAAAACCGGCTTTGATGTGATACGAAATCTCATTTGTCAGATGGGATAACGGAAAATCAAGCCCATGATACTTAATGTAAATGAGTGAAAATGCAAACAGAATTCCAACCAGAGTTGACACGCCAATGGTATTCTTCCCGATCCTGATCAATTGTTTGTCCGTCGCATCTTTATTAATTCGTCTCTTGTAAATATCAAAAGCATAGAGGGTACTCACCGAATTGATTATGGAATCGACCGTACTCATAAGAGAAGCAAATAGTCCCATTAGAACAAAGCCGCGAACTCCCGGCGCCAGCAGTACGTTAACCAATACAATGTAGGCCTGATCGGGGTCATCCAACCGTCCATGAAAACCAACCAAGGCAATAGGTGGAATAATAATTAAAGCTGCTACAAAGTATTTCAAAAAACCACCCACAACCAGTCCCAATTGAGCATCTCTAAGAGAACGTGCGGCGAGAGATCTCTGCAGGATTACCTGGTTTGCTCCCCAGTATTGTATATGCATTAAGAGCATCCCAAAAAAGACCGCCGTCCACGGAATTTTCTCATGATCTGATGACAAAAACAGATGCATCAGATGATCCTTACCTGTCTTAATGCCATCATAAAGATCAGGGTTATAGAGTTCGGACACACCGCCAAGTGTTTTTATTGCCAACACAAGGACGATTGTGGATCCACCCAACAACGTAATCATCTGAATCACATCCGTTCTGACAACAGCTGCCAAACCCCCATAGTAAACATAAGCTGCTGAAAACAGCCCCATTAAAACTACAAGTATATAAAGTCTTGTTACCGGATCGGGATGTAGAATACTCAACTGATCACCAAAAATCCCATTAATGGCGAAACTTCCCCAGTAGAGAGCGCCACCTAGATAAATAACGCCAAAAAGGATGATGGAAAAAACCGAATAGCAGGTAGCCAGAAAAGGACCGAACTTGTCTTCAAAGAACTGTGTCAGTGTAAATACTTTTAACTTTAAATAGAGAGGTACAAAAAAGAATGCCGCTAAAAGGATACCGAAAATGGCGCCAATTTCAAAATTTGCCTGAGCTAATCCGTAAGCGTATGCTGCACCTCCCATACCGACAAAATGACCCGCCTGAATATTCGTGGCAATTGTAGACATCGCTATGGAGGGCCAACGCAGTTTTCTACCGCTGAGGAAATAGCTGGTCGCATCCTTACTTTGGTCAGCGCTTTTATATATTCCAATTATGAATATTATAACAAAGTATGAGATCACCATTAATAAATCTATGTTCATCTTTGATACCCTAACGTTTTATTTACTCAGTTGAAATGCCTCAGTCCGCCAACTGGCGGATAATCCAACGCTTTTTTCCTTTCGGAGTGCAGCGGAGATCCCGTACACGCAGTTGTCGGGGTGCCTTCGCCTGCCTGTCCTTCGTAACGGTAGTGTAGATAGGCGCCTTCCTGTCCCGCCTGTCTGCCGAAGCTACAGCGCAGGCAGGTAAGATTGCCTGCCCCGTAGCGAAGAATGAGCGTATCGGGGTGACCGTACGAGAAGCCTGAATAGTTACCATTTTTTTTCTAACCTGTTTTGGATTTTACTTGGGGTAAATATTATATGGAATATTATTGAAGAAGATTTGTGCCTATGCACTGACTGGCTGAGGGATTATTTGATATGGACATTAGTCTGGAATCTTCATTTAGGCCACTTTGTAAGACAAAAATAATGATAATAAATTTTTGAACAAAGAACATTGTTTTGTTAAGGAAAAATAAATCTGGGTAATTTAGATCATTTGAATTCATATTTATGGTCAATTTCATCATTATTTATTTGAGGGTCCCGGAACCTTATATTTTACCATTAATAAATTAGTTATTAATCCCCAACAAATTGATTTCTGACTATTTACCCCGCTAATAAAGAGCTTCCGCAGTGGAGGGATAAAAGCCGTGTCTGTCTGCCGCCTGTCTGCCGCCTGTCTGTCAAAGCACCAACGCAGGCAGGGGGCTCCACACGACAAAAAGTGAATGAGGGTACAAGTATCCTTTTCATAAAAAATTATCCTTTTAATCCTGTCATGGCAATTCCTTCCGTAAAAATTTTCCGGAAAAAGAAAAATAGGATCAGTATAGGCACTGTCAGGAGAGTAGCTCCAGCCGTCTGAATTCCAGGATAGGAGCTATATTCCCCCTTTGTAAAAAGACCTAATAACACACTTAGGGGCATCAGATTATAATCCTTGGTTACGATGAGGTACCACAAAAATTCATCCCACATACCCATAAATGTAAAAATGGCAACGATGATAGTCACTGATTTTGATAATGGCAGCATGATTTTAAAAACAACCCTCAGCTCAGAACACCCATCTAATCTTGCAGCATCAATCAGCTCTTGAGGAATTGTTTTAAAGAATTGAGTAAATAGAAAGATCGCCCATGCACTGATCATAAAGGGTGAGAACATCCCCTGATATGTATTAATCCATCCTAATTCCAACATTAATAAAAAACGTGGTATTAAAAATAAAACTATGGGAAATAACATTTGAAACAAGATAAAATTATTCAATAGGGTTTTCCCGGGAAATTTTAATCGGGCTAAAGCATATCCCGTAATGGCGCCAAAAAAAACAACGGAAATTGTGGCAATTGAAGATACGACCAGACTGTTGAAGATTGACTTCACAAATGGATTGGTGGAACCTGTTGTTCCCAGTGTAAATAACATACGATAGTGCTCCAAAGTAAACTGAGTGGGGAGAAATCTGTTGTAGATTTCCGCAGGAATCTTGAACGAAGCCAACAACATCCAGACGTATGGGAAAACCATAAAGATTAAACCGAATCCAAGAAAAGCATAAGTTATGACAAGACCGAATAATTCTGATTGTTTTTTATTTATCATAGTTTGAATGATCAATATGATATTTCCCTTTCCACCGTCTTTCTGATCGCAAAGACAAAGGTAAAACTAATTATAGCTACAACTATTGCGAAACTGGAGCCATAGCCGGCATGCAGGGCTGTAAAGGTTTGATGATAAATCTGCATAACAAAAGTCTGAGTACTGTCGAGAGGTCCTCCTCCGGTAATCATATATGGTTCGGTAAAAATATTAAAAGATAACATGACTGCAAAAATAAGGATGATCGTGAAAGCCGGGTTCAGTAGTGGAACCGTGATCCGCCAGAATTGTGTCCAATTACTTGCCCCATCGATCTCAGCCGATTCGTAGAGAGAGGTAGGAATTGATTGTAGTCCTGCTAAGAAAATCAAACTATAATAGCCCAGGTATTTCCAAACCACAATAATAGCAATCGAAGCCATGGCAATCTTAGGGCTGGAGAACCAGGGAATAGTTATTCCTATATTACTCAGCCAAGTATTGATTAGTCCATCCCCAGAGAAAAGAAGGCTAAAAACAATAGAATAGGCAACTCCAGCAGAGACATAGGACATCAGATATCCGGAGGCGAAAAAGGCCTGCAAGAACTTGATCCGCCTTAGCAACAATGCCACTCCCAAGGAACAGATAATTACCATCGGAACGTATACTATCATGAAGAATAGGATATTCTTGAAAGATATCCAGAATAGGGGATCGTGTATGACTTTCAGGAAATTACTAATCCCGATAAATTCTTTTTCCGGAGAAATAATATTCCATTTTTTAAATGAAATAATCAATCCCCATATAAACGGGTATACCCAGAAAATTATTGTATAAATTATATAAGGCGCCACCAATCCATACCCAGCGAATTCATAAATTCTTCTTTCTTGAATTTTGACCGTTTTACTTTTTTTCATAAATATTAGGCGCTTAGTCGTGATTTTCTTGCACATTTTGCCTGCCCCACCTGTCCCGTAGTGAGGAACGAACTTAGCGGGGTAGGGAAGAATGACCGTATCGGGGGCAGAAAATTCATATTTCTCGCCTGTGAATCCATGGTTTCATCCGTTAGCTAACGGATTTTTTGGTTTCGGCTTTGTCCGAGTTAGGGACCCGATATTAAAATTCTCTGAATAGTTTGATTAGCATCTCTGGAAGCTATAGCGGGCGACTTCAATCCGAAAATTATAGGCTGCCATAATTCCCGGTTGAGAATCGTCTGAATTTCCACAGTTTGGGGTGTCAGAACTAATGGTACAGAAAAATCTAAGGCTTCTGCGTATAATTTTATATCCGGATTATTATTAAAATATTCGATAAAGATAGGATTACCGATCAGATCTTCACGAGCAGGGAGAAAATTGGTCAACTCTAACCATAGGGAATCGTGCTCGCCACTAAAATACCACTTCATAAAATCCCACGATTCCCCCTTCTTCCGTGAGGTATTGAACAGGACCATTCCTTTTGACTCAGCCAGAGTGTAAACAGGGGCATCGATGGGATAATAATCCGGGACTAAGAGGGGAGTGATCACATATTCCAGGTCAGGATACATCCTCTTGGTTCTTACAATTTCTCCGGCGCCCTTTATAGAGGCAAAAAACAACTCCTTTTGAAACCCATCTTGTATTTCAAAACGGGGAGCATAGCCTTTTTCAAATATTTGGTAAAAGAACTGAGTGACGGCTATTCCGGCTTGATTGTCTAAAAGAGCTTCCTTTTCTTTTACGTTTATGTAGGGTTCTCCACCCGATGCAGCAGCATATAATGTTAAATAGTCAAACCATCTTCTATACCACTTGGAAGAGACATCCACTGTCAGACCATAGACCTCCTGAGGAATACAGACTTTTTCCAATAGGGTAAAAAATTCACTATACGTCCTGGGAAGTTTCGTGATCCCCGACTTGTCAAGCATCTTTTTGTTATACCACATCATCTCCGGATTAACATAGACCGGGATCACGTAAACATGTCCTTTGTAGAACCAGTTATTCCGAATGATATTGGTCATCTTTCGTTTTTCCATAACATCCCAAAAACCCGGCAGGGTATCGAGCGCCACAAGCACCTGTGCATCAGCTAATTGAGCAGCAAAACCACCGAAAATATTAGAGCAAATATCGGGACCCGTTCGAGTAGCAATCGCCGTGAGAAGTACCTCCTCTGAAGTCGTACCCGCCGGTATAGTCTTCCAGTCTATAGTGGAATCCGGATGGGAGGAATTCCATTCCTCAACCATCTTACTTTCAAATCTTGATAGTTCCACACTGGGGGCAGTCCAGTATACTACATTTGCATCTACCTCCAACTTTGATGAATGGCAGGACATTACAATGGTGTATATCGTAATGTATATCAATAGTGTCATTAAGCGATTAATCATCAACTTTCGAAACAGCGCCAAATTGTTACCCTCTATTCATCTGTGATAAAGTTTTGTCAAAATCTTTCTCTGAAAACTCATACTCAAAGATTCATTTTTAAATCAGTAATTGACCCTCGATAGGTAGCCACACCTATGAATTTGTCCATGACGCCATAGTGAAGATACCAGGTCCCTTCATATTCTAAAATGCTTTCGGTAAACACGACGTGTCCCTCCCAGTCTTTCGTGGATTCCAGTATAGGTTCTTCGGACCGTGCCAGGATCTCCGTTGGCTTCTCCTTAGAAAAGAGCGCCCAGCCGGTTTTATGCACAAGTTCTTCATTCCAGCCATTATAGATCGACAAAATACCTTCCTCGAGGACTACCGCTGCGCCAGGCTCCGTACCCATACTGTCAAAGTAGCCTGATC
>JADFPG010000139.1 GCA_022562455.1 Fidelibacterota bacterium
TATGCTGAGTAAGGCTAATAATTTTGTACTCTCTTTTAGATCACTATTCTCCATTGTTTCCAAGCCTCCCCTTTGTGAGTCTATCCAGCTCTCACGCAACTGGTTATTACATATTCCTTATTCGTTATTACTTTCAATGGCAACGCTGACAAGTACTATCAGTGGCAGGTTCCTCGTGACAAACAATACAGTATTCAGGATTGTCCAGCGCTTCACTACCGTGATTCCCTCCATTCTCTAATTTAGTTGAAGCCCAAAAAATGCCGTTATGGCTTAGAGGCATTACAGACTGGGAACTGTGACAACTACTACAAAACTGTGACATTTCGTGACAGGAAGAACAATCACTGGTAAACGCAAGAAAGTCGAAGCCGTGTGTGAAATCAAAGTCCAAAGCGTGAACTCGCTTTTCAAACTGCTGCCGGGTATGGCAATCTTCACATTGGCTTTGTTGATGGCACATGGAACAGTTATTCATCTCCCCCAGGGTTGCCTCCAACCCGTGGGTTTTTCCCCAAACAACTGAATGTGATAAAGGCAACTTGCCTTTCAAAGTTTCATGACATGAGTAACATTCAATCCTCGCTTGAGGAAATGAGTGACAATCCATGCATAATTCCATAACGATTGGGCGTGGATGAACATCGGGTGTCGAACTCTCAATGTCTTTATGGCAATCAATACATTGAGCATTTTTCTCCAAATGCAACTCGTGAGAGAATATGAGAACAGGAATGACCATGCTCATAGCTGGAAGTGGCTCATCCTCATTCGTGTGACACAAAGAACATTCATCTAAAGCGGTGTCACCATCGTGGCAATCCATGCAGATATCTTTTTCAGGCAGATTCCTGTCAGATACTACATTACTAGTAAAGACAGATTCATGACACAAATCGCAATCCAACTCCAGTTCCTCGAGATGCTTTTGGTGAGAAAAAATGATAGCGTCTCTTCCAGCTGGTTGGGCCAAAAGCATAGCTGAGTAAAACATGAAAAGAGCAATAAGTATGAAAAACCTATATTGCATAGCTGAGACTCAATCCCGCCCTACCATCTTGATTAAAAAACCTGTTTCTGTAAAATTGGCCTGTGAACTTGATTTTGATATGTGAATTCGGTTGAAAATTTACCCACCCATAAAGACCCGATGCATCGAGTGTATCATAATTGTTGTTGAATGTGTATGCCCGGTATGAAATACTTCCTCCGGCAGAGAGGGAATTTGAAAAATCGTGGGTAACTGAAAATGTTCCCCCTGTGGATTCTGCAAGATTCTGATTTTCAGTAACGAAAGAAACCGAAATCATTGACCACTGTATCTTACTTTTAAAATAAGTACCTGCTTCTCTATCCGTAACTCGTGTGAGAAAAGTGTTCGTCCATAATATGGTGGGTGAAATCCTCGATGTTACTCCAAATGAGACTGCCGGTCTGGTGGTAATGTTTTTACGAACCCATGGGTATGGCTTAAGCACGGATAACGATCTGTAGCGATATTCGGCAAATAATGTGTGGCTTACACGGAATGTTCGAAAAAAGCGTACACGAACTTTTTGTGTCTCTGCTCTATGAAAATCCCAGGAGAGGTAGCCGGTTAATTTTATTCTCAAAGGGAGTTTCTGATAAAATGAAACCCCGGAGAACAGTTTGGAGGATTCTCCATCATTCAGGATCCATCCATTAAGCGAATATCTGTTGGATCGAATATTTGTTTTCCACTCAAGATAATGAGCATTATTATCTATAGAGTAGCTTTCGCTCGAAAAGTCATTGGAAGAAATCACACCTCCCAAATACGTCACTGTCCCGAGAGACTTCAGCTTCAGAGAAGCTCTAACGCCGTCAACTCTTGCGATATAAAGAGGATTCCACTCTGTAAGTCGTCCAGCTTCGACTCGATGATTAAAGCCTACTTTCATCCTAAACCGAAGAACATATATCCTTAGCCTATCCCGTTGGGAAATGGCGGGAGAACCGTATTCGAAGTCTAATCGAACATCCCCGATCTTCCCCAAATCGTTGTTAAAAACGAACCGAGCCCTCGACACTATTTGGTCCTCAGTCTGAATATCTATTCTTGGATAAACTAAGGAGGTAGAGATTTGTACATTCCCTCCTAGTACTATTGATTGGAGGCTTATGAGAGCAAAAAGTGATCTGGTTCTGAACATAGCGCTAGATGGTGTAAGTCTTTTTAATCTTACGAGGTTATCAGTTAAAAAGTTAAGGTTCACTTTTTCAATTTATAGTTGGGTGTAATTTACATTGTTTATTTGTTTACTGTGTGATACTTCAGCCCTGTCCAGACATTTGGCCTGTTAGTTTAAAATTAATCTAAATACCTCATAAGGTGTTTTTCCATTCATAGAATGTCGATTTTGGTACTTCAAATTCCCTACATGTCTCTGTTGGACCAAAGAGTGGCCCATTCAAGAACTAATAATTTGAATCTAATCCTTAATTCCTCTCTTGCTTCTTTATGCATCATAACCTCTTTTTATCACTTTAGAATTTAGCCTAAATTGTCCGGGAGGGTCTGAAATATCACACTATCCATCACCGGATTTTGATATCCCGTAAAACAGTTGATGTAGGATTTTGTTCTTTTCAAATCGATGAGATATGGTGAAGAAGAGGAGAACATCCTATGAATCAATAACGTGTAATAATGTGCGAATCATCTCTGTCAATTTGTCCAAGTTGCATATTGCTGACGCTAAAATTGTGGACGTTTAATCGAATTGTTAAAAGATATTTTTCTATTCTGTTTTTAGCAATATTGGAAGTGAAAGTAAATATTATTGGAGCGATGCATTATCATGTATTTAAAAGAAAAAGGGTAACCGTATGGCTTCCCTTTTTCTTTTAAAGGAATGTATAATAGGTCAATCCCAAGTAGTTAGAGTCATTCCCAGGTTTTCTTCTACATTATTGATTATTGCCTTCACATAAGGAGGATTATGATAAGTACTACCATGATCACTGTGAAGTACCAGGTAATTCCAAAAAGCTGAGTATTGTACACCTGATAAAACAGTTGGAGCAGAACTTGAAGCTGTTTGATCAAAACCACCTTCACCATCATCTTCCAAAGCTCCTAGGGTTACGAATTCGAGTTCAATTGCATGAACCGCATCATTTATTTTTGTCGGAATACCGTTCATATCAAAATTTGAGGCACCAGAATGGCAAGTTTGGCAATTATCAACATCTGGTTCGAATGTATG
Source organism: Fidelibacterota bacterium (assembly GCA_022562455.1). Classification (GTDB taxonomy): domain Bacteria; phylum Fidelibacterota; class Marinisomatia; order Marinisomatales; family SCKK01; genus SCKK01. Next base: position 3,231 of record JADFPG010000139.1, read on the forward strand.
GTTACGACCTTCACCCATGTGACAGGATACACAACCTGATGAAGCATGAGCCATTTCACCTTGATCCAGTGCGACAGTACCGTTTCTATCATCAGCACCTTTACCAAAGATAAGTGAACCGGTAATTCCATAGTGTGGACCAGCATGGCTACTGGTCAAAGATACACTATCGGTAGCGACAGCAGGAGTGTCGTCATAATATGTATAGTCTCTCCGTGGTTGGTGACATGTGACACATGTATTGGATGGTGCATCGACTCCGAAAGTTTCTGTACCACCTGTCAGATATTCAACGTCACCACCAGTTACACGCAAACCAAAGGAGAAACTATCTACCTCTGATGAGTTGTGAAGAGTATGACATGATTTACATGTTAAACCGATAACTGATTCTAATGCAGTAAATTCACCGGTAGTAACATAGCTTACGAAGCTTTCGTGAGAATGACAGCGTCCGCATGTAGCGCTAGTACCGCGGCTTAGTGAATTTGGCATGGTAGAATGAACATGCTGATTTAATTGGAATCGTTTTTCAAGTAACGCATCATCATTGTGACAAGTCAGGCAAGCTGCTTCAGTGATATCGAGACCATCCGCACCATCTTCACCATCCACACCATCTTCACCATCCACACCTTCTATGCCTTGTTCACCAGCAGGACCAGCTGGGCCTTTAGGGCCTTCACAACCATTTGCAACTAATAATAAGGCTATTAATATTAGATAAACAGGTTGCAGTTTAATTAGATTTTTTCTTGAGCTCATTATCAACCTCCGTAACATGGGTTTCATTTTCTTTTTATCCTTAGTTATTAATGTTACAAATTGCATTTATCCCTTTGAGAAGGTTTCCATATTAGAATACCCTTCAATATTTTTTACATTAGTTTATGCAATTTTCATGCCATATTAAGGTAACAATAAAAAGAAACGATTTCAACTCGATTTTTCGACATGAAACATTAGTACAAAGATACATTGGCATGGAAGTTTAACGAAAAATCGCAAAGTTTAACGATTTTTCGCTATTTTTATTAGTTGATTGCTGTGTGGTAAAGGGAAAGTTTGGCTAAATCAAACCATATTTTTGAAGCTTACTTCGCAATGTGGAAAGAGGAATTTCCAACAGCTTTGCTGTCTGTGATTGATTTCCGTTTGTTTTGGATAGGGCATTCTTTAGAATAATAATCTCTGTTTTCTCTAATATCTCATTCAATGGCTCATTTTCAGAAAGGGAGTTGACAAGGGGTTGAGGGGATCCTAATAGTTCATCAGGCAAAAGATTCTCTGTAATCACTTCACCTTCAGAAATAAGTGCCAATCTTTCTATGATGTTTCTCAATTCTCTCACATTCCCAGGCCAGGAATAGTCGATGAGGCGCTTAATAACCGAAGGAGCAAACCGAAGCGGTTTATCCCGCGAATATATCTTGATAAAATGTTCAATCAAAATGTGAATATCTTCCCTTCTTTCTCTTAATGGCGGTACATATATTGGAACTACGTTTAGTCTATAGAAGAGGTCAGCACGAAATTTACCTTCGTTCACCATTTTTTGAAGATCGACTTTTGTTGCAGCAATGACTCGAATATCTACCTTTATCTTTTTTGTCCCCCCTACCTTTTCGAAACTGTGTTCTTCCAATACTCTTAAAAGTTTTACTTGCAGTTCGATTGGGATATCATCCACATCATCGAGGAGAATGGTTCCTTTATCCGCTAATTCGAAGCGTCCCTTTTTTTCTCTAATTGCTCCCGTAAAAGCGCCTTTAACATGACCGAACAGTTCGCTCTCAAGGATGTCTTTTGAAATAGTAGCGCAACTTACTTTAATGTATGGTCCTTTTTTTCGAGCACCGTTGAAATGAATCGCATCGGCGATCATCTCCTTTCCCGTTCCTGTTCCCCCTGATATCAGGATAGAACTGTCCGAAGAAGAAACAATTTTAATGAGATGAAAGATATCCCTCATAACCTTACTTTTACCAATAAGATTTTTATACTCATATTGGCTCTCTAATTGTTTTTTTAAATTGATATTCTCCTTTAGAATACTCTGATATTTTGCCAAACGTTTTAGAGTAAGAAATAACTCTTCCGAGGTAAAAGGTTTGGTAATGTAATCGTAAGCTCCCTGTTTGATAGCTTCTACGGCAGTCTGAACAGTTGCATAAGCTGTCATTACAATAACAATAATATCAGGTGATGATTTCTTTATTTTTTTTAGCAGTGCGATTCCATCCATTCTGGGGAGTCGTAAGTCTGTTAACACCACATCATAAACATTCTTCTTGAGTTCCTCCATTACCTCTTCAGCGCTGCCGAGACCATATGTCTCAAACCCCGCTTCATCAAGGTCATCACAGAGTGAAACCCTGAATAGTTTTTCATCATCAACAACAAGTATTCTCATAATTTCCTTTACACTTTAGACATATGGTATAGTCACTGCAACTTTTGTGCCAATCCCAACCTTACTTTCTATGGTGATATTTCCTCTATGCTCCTTGATAATCGAATAACCGATAGACAACCCTAATCCTGTCCCTTTTCCTTCTTCTTTCGTTGTATAAAACGGATCAAAAACATAATCTAATTGACTCTTCTCAATCCCTGACCCTGTATCCCTTATCTCAATTAAAACCTGTTTGTCGTCTGAAAGTGAACTCACTGTAAGATTACCCCCGGATGGCATAGCATCAACAGCATTGATTAGCAGGTTAACAAAAACCTGTTCGAGATAGTAGGCATCACCTAAAATAGTATTCAAGTTTGGATTCAATCTTTTATTACACTTAATTTTATTTCCCTTAAATTGATACTCAAGCATTCTAATTGCATCCTCTAGCACCCCATTAATATCAATCTCCTTCAAACTGAGTTCTCTCTTTCTAGAAAAGTCCAGTAATCCCTTTACTACATTTTCGATATGAGTCAAGGCATCGTGAATCATAGTAATATATTTTTTGGTTTGTGCAATGTTTTCAGGGTTTACTTCGATTCGATGAATACTTTGTTTAAGACCGGCTAATGGATTGTTTATCTCATGTGCAATCCCAGCTGCTAAGGTCCCAACGGAAGCCATCTTCTCTGCCTGAATCAAAGCATCCCTCGCTTTTTCCTTTTCCTTTTCGGATCTCCTTAAGCGTTCAAGCATGAGAAGAAATCGTTCCTGCAAAATACCAAGCTCGTCTTTCCGGTCTTTTTTTAGTAATGTTTTAAAATCCGGTGGTTCAATTAACTCCATTTCTTGTCCAAGAACCTTGATGGGTTGAGCCATAATCCTTGCCACTACGATTGCCAAAAGAACAGAGATGACTATCACAACAATTGTAATCCATACCAGATTTCGTAAAAGCTGGTTCATTCCCATTCTTTCTACTTCGGAAGATATCATCATTGCAAGCAAACCCATCCTGTCTTGTGCCAAACGGATAGGTTCATATATTTTTATTATTTTTTCATTCTGATAAATAGATTCTAATATTACTGTCGAGGCTCCTTCCAGAAAAGTACTCAAATGTTGCGAAGATTCAGTCATTGGAATCCCATACGTTGATATAGGACCCAAATTATGGTCAAAAATTGTTACAGATCTTACATAGTTCTGCTTCATAGAAAATCTTTCCATGAAATCAGTTAAATCTATTTGCAGAGTGTCATTAGAATCTATCATGGTATCGTTTATACGGCTCCATATCACATCTGAAATCGTTGATGCTATAACTAAAGCACGGTGCTGTGCCATCTCACTATGTTCGTTATATTCATACATATATATCTTATAGTTTATTACAATTGCACCCAGTATGATGACAGTTGTTGTAAGTAATACAAACTTGACATCCAATCTGTGAATAAATGTTCCCATACTACGATAATATTAAATTACCATCATGAAAGCTATAATAGTACCTAATTTGGTTAAATCTTAATAGTAAGATCAAAAACAGTCATTTGACATTTGATACTTGCCTGCCCTGCCCGCCCCGTAGGGAAGTATGACCGTAGCGGGGTAAGGAGTGAAGAGTCTATACGGGGTTACTGCTACTTTCAAAGAGTTAAAAATGATAATTCCCTGCCTGACGGCAGGCAGGCTACCCATCTGCCTGTCCGCCTTCTTTGTGGTGGGAATAATCCCGAACTTTCAATAGAGCCTTTGCTTTCTCTAA
>JADFPG010000140.1 GCA_022562455.1 Fidelibacterota bacterium
GGCCACTCCATCCCGCTGTGACCCATGGTGGGGTAAGACACAAACAATCCATTATTCTCAAAGTCACAGCCAATCCGGTTTGCATCAAAGTAACCATGGCTTAGAAAAGTAGTAGGAGCTTGCAAGCGGTGACCGGAGGGGGTCTTGGCCGTGAGGGTTGAAAACCATAGTGCCCAGGGCAGAAAAAAGTAGTAATGACGAATAATCCGTTTTAGGAAAGAAATGAACATAACCATCTTCCTTTGTACGCTAATTTACTTTAAAAGTAGAATCTTTTTTGTCTTTTTAAACCCGCGCGCATGCATTAATACGAGGTACACACCCGTGGGCATGCGCTTCCCCAACCAGTTCCGTCCATTCCACTGAACCGAGTTATACCCCGGGGGGTGTTGTTTAATATCATAGTGCATGACCTCTCTTCCGAGGATATCGTAAATAGTAAGCATGAAATCGGATTCCTGTACCAAATAAACATTGGTTGATATTAAACTTAGTTAGTTAACGTATCTATTTCAATTAGGCAAGCTGGAAATGGGTATTCCGTCACCGTTGTATCTCCACAATTCCAAAACATGAGTGTTTTATCTGAGTCCATTTTAATTGTGGTGTCTGCGGCTACAATCTGTACGACTATATCCTTCGTATAAAAGAACCGGGCGTGAACATATAGACTATCAAATTCTGCGGGAAATTCAAAGCGCCACCTCATGCTGGAATTTGCATAAATCCTGGATCGCTCCCCCGGTTTGTAATACCATAACCATCCCTGACTTTCGAGCCTCAAGTTGACTTCAATCTCATCCTCATAATTATCATAGCCGTTGCTGACATACTTGTTCCAGATAGTCAGTTCACGAGAGACAGTTTCAGTGGGTTTTTCACAGGCAAAAATGAATGTTGTTAATATCGATATTAGAAACCATTGTGTAAGTTTAGTATGTAAAGTCCATTTATTAAATATATTCATCTCTCGGAATTCAAACCCGGAAGATTGAAACCTTTAGTACATAATAAGACGGACTTAAGGCTGTACTACAGCTAATTTGAGTACCTTATCTCCGTATTCGGTTTCAATGTGAACAATGTACATACCACTGGTTACAAACCTGCCCACCATATTCGTCAAATCCCATGTCTCATACTGTGTCCCATCCGTGTGTCTTATTATCCTTATGAGCTCACCAGCCAGGTCAAATATTCGAATCGTCGCCTTTCCCGGGAGATGGGTAAACATTACTTTTCGGTCAAAAGGGGTTCTCTCCTCAGGATTGTAAGCAAAATAAGGATTGGGCCAGACCTTTATGTTGGCCGGATTATATGTAACCGTGACGGTCTTCGAACTGGCTGTGCTAATGGTGAAGACATCGTTAGCTGTATTTGGTTTGGTAGTAACCATGCGGAATACAGTTCCCGTTTCAGGTACCATGGACGTCACATTCGCTGGCCAATCAGCATCTTCCACATCGCCACCGTTCCACTCTACAAATGTCATATTCAGTAAAACGACTCTGGTAATCTGACCTTCAACCGAAAGTGGTAATCCAGGACCCGTTGCCCATATATATGCTCCGCTGGCGTTGGGATCAGCGGTAAGGGCAGCTACCATAGCTTCATATCCGGCAGTGCCAGGCTCCCTATCCATATGTTCCAACACATAAAAGGTCTCCATGTACGGATCATTAGTACCACCTGATAGTGGGCTGTCATCCTGGTACAGGTTCCATTCGCCATTTTCATCATCATCTTTGAAAATCGCCATCATTTGAAAATCATCTGACGGATCAGTGACATCACCAACATTCCAGATTTCGAGTGGCGTATCAACCATAGGCTGACCTTCGGCCCACCAGGCTAACATCTTACTTCCGGTTTCGGTAAAGCGGAACTCAAAATCGTCTGGATTTAAATATTGCATACCGCCATTCGGATTTCCATATCCACCGGTATAACGAGTCACATAAGGAAAGAAATCCACATAGTCAATATTGTCCTCACTACTGGTACTGATGAACCACAAGGAACCATCGGTCTGCTGGTTCTCAATATTATCTCTTCCCATGCCGGGATAACCGGCATAATCTGCAGCCGCACCGGCATTACCATCGATAGCGCCACCGGCATTTTGAGTAACGTAGAAGTCCCTAAATTCATTTGGCGGACTACTTACAACTATCTGTAATCCCTCAACTATCGGATTTGCGTTCGCACCAACAACATCTCCACTCTCCATATCAACGCCGCTTTGTATGGCGCTCCCCGAAACGAGGGTGGTGCCGTCGGTAGTGTTCTCAACATCCCAAACGAGTGCCGTACTATCAGCATTGAGGTAGAACGAAATTTTATAATCATCACCTGTGATCGCAAATGGATCAATGACCACAGCTTTAACTAATCCGTCTGAGTTACCTGAAATGTGAATTGCGGGAATGGAAGTGATACCCGGTTGTATCTCCTCAGACACAATCTGCGTTGTGGAAATTTGGGGACGAACCACAATAATGTTCATCTCACTTTCCACCGTCTTCGGCTCCCCATTCGGATTATACCCATAAGCAGTAACCGCAAAATAGTACACCCTGTTTACCTTGAGAGGAATGTCTCCCTTGAGGGCATCCTCATCAATAACAATATTGCGTTTAAGCCCGGTGTCGGAACCATACTGAACTCGAACATTGACAACACTGCCATAGTCAGGATCGTAGATGTCGTCCCATATCTCTGTCACCCCATCTACAATATCGTAAGTTGCCAGCCGTACAATCTCTCCTTGACCTGTAGCCGTCTCTAATTGATATGCGTTGTACCCCTGGAACCGGTACCAGGTTTTTTGCCCTAACGAATCTCTATCGAAGATCGAAGCGCCCGCGTACTGCTCAACATCATTCACACTATCATCCCAATTCAGGACAATCGCGTCTTCAAGGGCGGTAGCAACAACATTGCTTATAGGCTCAGGTTTCGGTGTTTTAAACCCAAGATCAAAAGCCGATTGTGCCATCTTATCCACCTCCTTTAGGGCGGTGACAGAGTTTAGAGCATCAGTCCCTTGTGCAATAATAATACCGAAAACAACCTCTTGGGAATCGCCAGGAGCCATCGTGAAAGGACCTGAATTCATCATAAATCGACGGTCTCCGGAAGCGTGGTCATCCGAATCTACCCAAACACCATCACCCGCACCGGTATTGTCATTAGGATCATCAGCATACACGAATTTGGTGCTTACACCCGTTTCACTATTTATGAAAGGGTCACCATTCTTGTGCAAGCCCTGCATTAGATTGTAGGCATCTCGGGCATTGTTTGGATCTGACCAGTTTGGGTCACTCGTACCAATATATTTTATGAATGAAGTCATGGGAAGGTTTTTAAAGTTGGGGATGTATCTTCCAAATGTAAAAGCTGTGTCACCGGGTGATGGAACTATAGGCCCCTGAAAGAAGTCATAGCCAATTGCCGGGGGATCGCTACCATAATCTGCATCTGCTCCGTCGTTGTAACAAAAACCAAGACTCAATGAAGTATCACACCCTACAAAATCATCTCCGGCGTTACCAAGGTCCGGATCATCCCACAGAGTAATGAACGTAGAATCAATAGTGTCTGCCCCTTTATTTATAATCAGGATCTTTACAAACATCATATCTCCCACGACGCTGGCCCGGTCATATCCCCAAATGGTTATTTGAACTTCGACACCTAAGGGAAGCGTCCCAAATATATTACCGTGTTCAGCTACATCACCATCGTTCATCACGTACCATAACATCTGGTCGCCCAGCATATCAGGCTTATCACCGTCCTCCACGTTATAAACACCATCCCCATTGGCATCGATCCAGGGAGCTCCTTGCTCTACGGGCCATTCGGTATAGTCCTCACTACGAGGATTAAGGTAGCTGAGTTTATAAATGCGGTAGGCGGGATCATCAGGATCACTGCCATAGGGTCCCGGTACAAACTCCGGTCCATATTCTCCAACTGCTGTCCGTACATCACCATTGACCAATCCCGCTATCCAGATACCCGAAGCAAAGTTGATGTATTGGTTTGAACCTTTAGGCCACTCCATTCCTGAATGACCCGTGATTCGGTGGGATACGATCATACCATTATTTTCCAGATCATTACGTATTCTGTTGCCGTCAAATTGTCCGGTATCGGCAATTTTTATCTTCGCCAGACGATTAGGATTGTCTCTCACTTCTGGCCTTTCAGCAGCGAGCACATCTGAACTAAAAATCCCAGTAAAAATAGTAGCGGTGAATATTATAAGAATTGATTTAAAAATCATATTTTTTGGTTTTTCTTTCAAAGTAGCTGAAATAAATAATATCATTTTTATACCACTGTTTTAAAGTCTATCTTTATGAAAACAGTCAAACACTTACTGAAGATAAGCAAAATTAAAGCAAAAAACAGGTGTCAATCGTCATTTATAAAAGCGCTCATTCCAACCTTGGCCGAAACTTCGGCGCTCGATCAAGACCGGAGATATATGTCAGGCGCGAAAGGTTGTCACCATTAATATCCATAGTATAAATGTCCGTATCTCCATCCCGATTTGAGGCAAAGACGATAGTTTGACCATCAGGAGAAACAGACAAATCAACGTTGCTTCCTGAACTATGGGTTAAACGCACAAGGTTTTCTCCGGTAACATCCGCTCTGTAAATTTCACCGTCCACAAAGGAATAGAAAAAAATATATTTCCCATCTGGCAACCAGCAGGGATTCCAATCATCCGATGGACTATCAGATATCTTAATCTGCCCCGTGCCGTTTGCATTCATGACGTAGATATCTTCATCATCACTTCTATGGGTTGAAAAAGCTATCTTTAATCCATCAGGAGACCATCGAGGTTCCAAATCCTCCCTAAAGCTGTTGGTTAGTTTTAACTCGTTATCACCATCACAGTCCATCGTATAAATCTCGGCATTACCATCCCGGTAGGAGACAAAAGCAATTAGATCTCCATTTGGTGACCATTGAGGTGTTAAATCTGCAAAAGAGCTTTCTGTAAGCTGTTGCTGATTTTCGCCATTGATATCTATAATATAAATGTCATTGTTTCCGTTCTGGTCTGACTGAAAGACTACCCGATTCCCATCGGGAGACCAATCAGGTTCAAGGTCATCTCCAACTGATGAAGTAAGCCTGACGAGAGTGTCCTCCTCTAGATACAAAATATAAATATCCCAATTGCCTCCTCGATTTGATGTAAATATTACTTTGTCACCCGCTGGCGACCATTTTGGGTTTGAATCCATAGCAGGGTTTTCAGTTAATCTCACTGTATTTCCACCGTCAGAATCCATCATATAAATTTCCCTATTGCCGTCCCTTTCCGAATGGAATACAATTTGTGTTACTGCAAATTTATCAGCATTAGTCGGGTTATTATTACAATTAAAAATAATCACCATAAAAAGGATAAAACCGATTATCCATATAAAAGAACTGACTGTACTTTTCATTTTATCCTTTTATTTGCAAGAAGATAACAAATTTGATTTTTTCACTTTATTTAAAAACAGATAAATATATTAAAACTACCTCTTCATAGGGAGTACTTCCAGAAGTTTCACTTCGACGTTTTGCCCTTCTCTTCACATTTAGGTAATAAATAGAAAAGCCCCCCTGGCCAGCCAGGGAGGCTTTTCATTTCTATCTGCCTCTGCCGGTCAAACCTTAGAAGGCCAACTTTAGAGACCAAACCATGTTATTATTAAAGTAATTCGTGACTGACCGTTGGGCTACTTCCAAACTAACAATCATATTTCCTACAGGATAAGACACTCCAGCGCCAAACGTCAAACCAAAAATTGATCCGCCATACTCATCCCAGTCCGAATCGCCTATAGCATCTGGTTGATCATCATCGAGTAAACCCGTAGCTATTGCTCCCCCAGCCCAGGCTGAAGCCGAGCCAAATGAACGGCTATACTCACCACCAAAACGCAATTCGTTGTTTGAAAAGCTGTTGTTCTGGAAGACACTCATAAGCGATAAGCCGGGAATTACCATGTATGAGACTGAAATGTTCAGTTCCGCGGGCATTTCGAACCCTTCCGACACAATCTGGTAACTTTCATTCAACGTTCCTTCTTCCGAATCCAATGGAATCAGTTTGTGCTCCATGTCAGAACCAGCATACTGCATTTTCGAGCCCAGATTTTTCAAGACCACTCCGATCTGTAGCGGCATCGCTGCAAAGTTATATTGAACACCTAAGTCAGCGGAAATACCTGACGCACTGGTTCTCAATATCTGTTCCGAAACATACTTGAAATTCACGCCAAAATTAATGCGATCCGTGAATGCTTTCGACCAAGTAGCCCCGGCGGTGATGAAGTTAGGAGAAAATGTTTCCCCCGTCCCTTCCGTATTTTCCGCCGATGTCCTTATGATATCCCCAAAATCCAAAGACTTGATACTTAGTCCAAACGTTCCAAATCCACCGAACTTAGTGACAATTGCAGCATAATTTACATCGATATCAGCAATGTATGCCATGTTCGAGAACTGAGCTTCCACTGATCCACCCATGTTTGATACCCCTGCCGGGTTGTAAAAGATCGCTTCCACACCGGAAACGTTACCTAAATTGGCGCCATTCAAAGCAATTCCCCTGGCGCCCACAGGAATGGAGAGTTGATAGGCGCCCCCAGTCCCTCGGGATTTAATTGTACCGGCATACGATGTTGCTACCAACACAGTTATTAGGAACAAACTTGTGAGTTTAAATCTCTTTTTCATATCTACTTTCTCCTCTTCCTAATTAGTAAACATCCAAACGTTCTTCAGGCTTAATAACCGCTAATTTGAGAACCTTGTCGCCCTTATCCGTTTCAATATGAACAATATACATTCCACTACCAACTGGGATGTCGAAATTATTCGTCAAATCCCAGGTCTCAAACTGCGTCCCATCCGAATGCTCTAACTTCTTCACCAGTTCTCCAGCCAAATTGAAGATACGGATTGTCGCCTTACCGGTTTCGGGCAGATGAGTAAATACCATCTTCCTTTCAAGAGGTGTTCGCTCTTCAGGGTTAAAACCGAAATACGGATTTGGCCACACATTGATAGTTTTGGGGTTGTATACAGCTGTGCCTGTCTTCAAGGTACTCGTGCTAAAGGTGAAGACATCGTTAGCCGTATTTGGTTTGGTAGTAACCATGCGGAATACGCTTCCTGTTTCTGGCATCATTATCACACCTGTCGGCCAGTCACTAGCCGTCACATCGCCACCGTTCCACGACACAAATGTCATATTCAGTAAAACGACTCTGGTGATCTGACCTTCAACCGAAAGAGGTAATCCAGGACCTGTTGCCCATATATAACCTCCGCTGGCGTTGGGATCAGCGGTAAGGGCGGCTACCATAGCATCATA
>JADFPG010000141.1 GCA_022562455.1 Fidelibacterota bacterium
AAAATATTTTTGAAAGAGCGTATTGATCAAGAATTAGAGACAGTCAATAACGTATCAAGCAAGTAGGCATTCTAAACCTCGCTGGAGGTGACCCCGAAAGTGTTCGGGGCATCTCAGCTAATCCGTTAAGCCGACCGCAGGCGGTCGGCTTAACGGAGCCGGCGTATCAAGGATCCGCTTGTCATTCCGCCTGCGGCGGCCTAACAATGCGGATCGAGCTGACTGCGGTCTCTCCGAAACAAGTTTCGTCGAGATCCTCGCGGCTCATCCGCCGGCTCCGTTATGCAGCTAGCAATTTCAACGTGCCATTGTTGAAGGAAGTGATGTCTATGTAAATTTTATACAAATTCACTCCCCAATGATACATTTGAGATTACGCAAAATTTAAACACTGTTCTAACCAGTAAGGAGGAAAAATGAGTGAAAGTCATAGAGTAAGTGCTGAAAGTGGATCAATTAATTTACCTGCATTTGAAGTAGGCTTTGCGTCAATTTGTGTAGCGATTGTTGCCGGATCAATTGGAGGCAATATTGGTACATTACTTACGGATGTTTTTCCATTTTGGGGCTTACTAATATTTATCCTTGGCCTGGGTTTTATTATTCCCTGGGTTGTTTGCAAATATCTCTTCAAAACAGCCCATGCCTGGTACGGGAGCAGTACTTTGAAGCATAGGCTTTACGATGGAGTCGGAATGATTTCTGCCGTTGTTGCATTTTATATATAGCGCGTAGTACTGAAGAAATTCAGCTAACACGGCGCTACACTTGACTCCAAAAGCAAGAGAAAAATAAAAGGTTTTTAAATAGATCAGAGAATAAAGTACTCTTTTTTATTCCGAGAACTTTTATCTGATAATGCCTAATTGACGGTATTTAACCTGGTATTTTTCGTAAAGTGTTTTATGTCTGTTACCCAGATCAATCCGTTTTCCCTGGATAAATTCCATTTCAACATTTGTAGTAATCTCCAATGGGTCACCGTCTGTTACAATAAATGTGGCGTCTTTACCTATGTCGAGAGAACCAACTTGGTCGTCGATTCCTAATATTTCTGCCGCATATAATGTAATTGATTTTAACGCCTCACTTTTGGGCAGTCCATAAGCCGCCGCAGTAGCTGCTTGATAGGGAAGATTCCTCTGGTGGGGAGCTTCGAAGGAACTGCTGCTTGCGGAAATACAGAATTTGACGCCAGCTTTATAAAGTTTTACAGCGGTGGTAAAAGGTGTATCGTAATCTTCGAACCTTCGTGCCGGTAAGGAGTGAATATTCTCCAGAATTACTGGAATACCGTTTTTCTTTAATAAGTCCGACACTCGCCAGGCATCCTTCCCCCCGACCAAAACCATTTTAATTTTTTGACGATATGTCCAATCTACAGCCATTTCAATCTGTTGTATTTCATTAGCATGAATGAAAACGGGAATTTCTTTCTCAAGGATTGGTATCATACTTTCCCAACGAAGATCGGTATCATGATGGGGGATTCCTGTTCGACCTGAAGCCTTTTTCGCCAGGAGATATCCTCGCGCTTTTTCAAAGACTTCATCCAATTCTCTAAGCTGTTTTTCCCTTTCCTCTTTCTGTTCTTCTTCACTCTTGGTAATACTGGGAGCCCGATTGATGGTCATGCGAGGCCAGTTGAGATGGAGACCGATGGGAGCTTTCAGGGTGGCGTCTTCCCATGTCCATCCATCTAACATCATGGCAGCGGACATACCCGAAATGAGTCCACCCTGGGGAACTGTATGGACGACTGTAATCCCGTTTGACCGAGTGACAGGGATCAGATCGGAATCAGGATTGTAGCCAACTTCCGCCCGGATGTTAGGATTGATTTTTCCAACTTCCGTAAAATCTCTTGTCGCTCTGACTGCATTAATTTCTACCAGACCTATAGTGGTTCCTGCGGCGATCAGACCCGGATAAATGTGTTTTCCTTTCAGGTTGATGATTTCCACATCATCGGGAAGATCATGGATTTTCTTCCCTATTGCGGTAATGACGCCATCCACAAACAGAATCTGACCATGACTAATATTTCCGGAGGAGAGAGGATGGATTGTTGCGTCTTTGATCAGGATAGGGTGAGTCTGGGGTGGAGCAGGAATCTGGTCAGATGCCCAACTCAGAGAACAAAAGACCAATAAAATCATTGAAAGAGCCGGCCTCATCGAATTACCCCTTTTAGACAGTTGAAAGGATGAGACAATTCATATTCATGTCCGCTTGGGGTCATCGTTTCCCCCTTTGAATTATCTTTAGATGAGAGAATTTTTTGGATGAGTTCATTTCTTTCCCGTTTAATTTTTTTCCTCATTTTCCGGTCTCTAATCAAATTAAAGTAGTTGATTCCATCAATCCAGGTTTGTTCACAAACAGCATATGTGGAGAGTGGGTTATCACTCCAAATGACAAAATCTGCATCTTTTCCTTCTTCCAAGGAACCGACCCATTTATCTATTTTTAACTGAATAGCGGGATTGAGTGTGACAAATTTTAATGCTTCCTCTTTGGATAAGCCTCCGTATTTAACTCCTTTTGCTGCCTCAGTATTTAACCGTCTTGCCAATTCATCACTATCCGAGTTAAAAGATGTCACAACTCCAACATCGTGCATCAGCGACCCGTTATAGGGAATAGCGTCAATGACTTCAATTTTGTAAGCCCACCAATCTGTGAAGGTCGAGGCGCCTGCCCCATGTTCGGCAATTCGTTCAGCGATTTTGTATCCCTCAAGGACATGTTGAAAAACACCTATCGTAAATCCAAAATCGTCGGCAATTCGGGTTAACATCAATATTTCATCTTGTCGGTAGGAATGACAATGAACCATCCGTTTCCCGTCCAGTACTTCCACAAGGGCATCCAATTCCAGATCACGCCTTGGAGGAATTTTTGTGGTTGTCTGGGGAGTACCTTTTCCATTACCTGGAGGGCTTGATACCCTTCCTGAATGGCAGTCAGGTATTTCTTGCCGATATGCATATATTGCCAGGAAACTGTGCGCACTGCCAAAGTAAAACATGGAGATGAAATGCCTATCCTGCGGATAGGAGCGTTTCGCGTAAAGTTTGATAACGGTATTCATCCGCTCTTCAAATTCGTCCCCCCTGGTAATCCGCCGCAGATCAGATAATACCGTATCTATGGTCATTCCCTTAAAAAAATTATATTCGAGTTCTGAAAACTCCTTGCCGCGAAGGGAATCCCAAAATACCTCTGCCTGATCGTAATTCCCATTTATCACATGAGTAATTCCCTCTAAAACGTAATCTGTTACGTATGTTCCGGCATACAGATTCTGCTGATCGGGAAAAGCCGGTATAATGAAGGACAAAATCAAAAACCGGAGGAGTGAAATAGCAGGTTTTGGAAATGCAAGGAGAGCAGTTAATGAAATGTTAAAATGCAAAGCGGATACTATTTGCGAAAGAAATTTCCTTTGAAGATCTTGCAGTGAGACCGTTACGGTTTCGAACACCGAAATCCATAACAAAATATTTGAAATTGAATATTATGGCACCGGAAAAATAATTATCTCCCTCATGCCGTCCATAGGCTGCATAAAACTGAAAATACCGAAGCAATACGCCACCACCCAGAGTAAACCGCATGTGACCGAATTCCCGTGCCAATTCAACGTTGCCAAGATAGTACTTGGAGAATCTTTTCGCCACGGCAATACGAGAATCACGCGGAAGATCGTACGAAAAATTTCCAATCGGGCGATCTTCGGAAGTATGGTAATCCTCTTCTTCTAAATCACCGAAATCTCCGAGGAAGAGATCATCAAATTGAATCGTTTCGGTTTTCTCTTTATTATTATCGCTCCAGCTGACACGACCAAGGACGTTGTCAATAGCAAACCCGAACTGCCAGCCAGACTGCGTTTCAGCGGCAAAGCCGAGATCAAATCCGATCCCGCTTCCCCCTTCCGACGTCCGTGTAAGGATATGTATATCGGCATTCAGTCCCTGGGGCGTATTCTCTACGATAATCCGGCTTTCCTCAATACGCGCATAACCCCCTCCATATATATACGAAGCCGTCACTCCGACCGCCATACGAGTGATCACTATATTGCCATAATTTCTTGGTAATACGATCTTTCGGTTGCGAGCTACTATTCTTCCATACGAGGCGCTGAATCGTCCTATGCCAACTCCAAACCCATCGGTGTCATATTCATATTTACGGCGTTCGAGCCCCCGGAATACATTCTCAAAAAGAGTCTTCGGGATACTACCCTCTCCCAAAGCCATTGCCTCAAAGCCTACTACAACATTCCTGTACCGGACAGCCAGGATGTTGGCATCGACTTTTAGGTTTATCTTTAATCCGTCATCGTCCGATATCTCTGAAAGGATTTTATCCTTATCTCCTTCCGTCAGGTGTTTACTGCCGAATTCATCAATGAGGTCCATCGATAAGGAATTGTTCCCCGCGCCAAAACTCAAAGACCAGAGTCTGATTTCATGATTCAGGGAATCGGGGGGAAGAAAAGCCAGGTTCGCAGGATTCCAGAATACCGCTTCAACTCCCCTGGCAATGGCGGTACTCGCGCCGCCCAAACCAAGGCTTGCACCGTTTTGTGCAAACAGAACTCCGGTGGAGAGCACTACTATCACTGCCGCAGATAATATTGATTTCTTTATTTGATGTATGGAAAACATCTCATTCATTGTCATTCCAGATCGATAATACCCTGAACGGTGAGGAATACATTGCGTATTATTATATAATTGGTGCTCAGGAACTTGGCGCGTGGTCTGCTGTCCAGCGTTACCCGTATACGAATATAATTTGCCGCCTGCAGGAAATCCAGTTCAGTCTGTCCTATTTCGACAGGATCAAAAAGCGAAACTCCGGGTTCTTGTATATCTCCGTTAGCATCTATATTCGCCTCCGGAATAGATACTTCTAAGAGGACGTTGTTTGTTTGTGATGAATCCTCCCCAACTAACAAAGTAAGCGTACCGGAAATGGGAGAATTGTTTTCTATCTCTCCTTCGATTGCCGCGAAGGTAAAATTGTCACGTATCGCATCGCGCATATCCGTATCTAAATCAAGCACCTGTATTTCTTCGAAGACACTCGCTCCAATCTGGATGTCCAGCGGAAGATCAAGGTCGTAATCAACCACATACTTGTCTCCCCTGGCAAAAGTAACGTTATCCGAGACGATCTGTAAACTGCCGGAGACATCCAACCGCTGAGGAAGCAGGTTTAATATATCGAGGATCGTAGTTCCATCGGGCGGCAGAACGCTGTTGACTCCGTTCTTATCCATTACAATTGAACTGTTTGTGTTGCGCTGAATAGGTGCCTGAACGGGAAGTGTACGGGTCTCACCATCCTTAGAAGCAGTGATATTGATGTCTGTCATCGCATCGAACGGAAACTGCTTAAACGTCAGTGTAAACGTTCCTTCATTGAAAGCTATATTAGAAAACTGCTCGGGCGGGTCTTCCATTATCTCTTCACTGATCGTTGGAAAAGTTTGTGAGAAATTTACGTCAGCGGTAACGAAGTTAAATCTGATAGTCGTTCCTTCAATATTTACCAGAAGGTGATCCGTATTGCGAATCACCTGTTTCTCACCGCTGGGCTCTATATCCAACCGTATTAAAACAGATAAATCTTCTCCGGGAATGTCAAAGGTATACCCGGAAAGGTCTATGTCATCCAGTAACGTTTCAGAAGGTTCCAGAGCGAACGAGAGAGAAAGCGGATCACCATTTTTCCGCATTTCATTCATTGTAACAACCGCCGTTAGAGATATTGGCAGCATATTTTGAATGTTAAAAATGAATGACCCGTCAAGAACCTGACCCGAACGTACGGTAACCGTAGGTGTATTAATACCAAATGATTGTTGGACTTCTATGGACTGTGCCGGTAGATCCGCTTCAGCCTCCTCTGCCTTTATATTCGAAAGGGTTATACTAAAAGAGAACCCGCTGTTCATGTCTATTGTTTTTTCATTCCCGCGGCTGCCGTTTGACTCTCCGTAAAATCTCAGGGTCATATCGCTGGTGATCCGCACACCGGCAAGATCGATTACGATCTGTCCGGTCGATCCGTCCTGAACTTCCGGGAGTGGTGAGGAAAGCAGAACATTTTGAGTTGTGTTATCTATAAAATCCAGAGTCCAGGGAATTCCAAGCGTTACTGGTAGATTATTCGTATAATCAAGGATAATGCTGCCGCTTTGGATCTGTACGTAAGAAAATGTTGAAAATTGTACTGTTCGATCAACAACGGGAAGGGTCTTCGCCGGAATAATCATTGTCTGACCATCAAGGCTAACCAGCTCCGGGAAAAAATCCCTCAAGAGGATCGCAGGTGGAGAGAAAGATTCCTGTGAAATCTGAAATGCGCCCAAATCTGCCCGCAGTTCAGACTGGGTCTCTCCAGCCTGGAGCTGGCTATCAACAGAAAAATCGATGGAATTTGTAAATTGAATGTGGAAGAGCGAGTCGGGACCAACCGGAACAACGTTTTCGCTGGAAAGTTCCTTGCCTATATTAACAGTATCAGCGCTAAAAAGGGGAATCTGACTGAGGGTAATATCCCAGGATGGACCTGTAGGCTCATCAGGCAATGAACAGGTAACGATAAAAAAAAGCAACAGTACGCCTGACCAGGTTTTCAAGTCTCGATTCATTAAAATCCGATTATTTTAGGGAAATTTATTTTTAAATGTAACGAACAATTTGAGATATTCAAGGTTTTTTTACTTTTTTTATTGATACCGTGTAAATATTTCATGGTTTATACAAAGTAATACCCATACTTAGCATTGTTGAAATCCCCAGAACCCGATGCCATTTCACCCCATAGTCAACAGTAAAAGACGACAGCCGGAAGCTGAACCCAAGAGACGTACTGCCCGTACGGGTCTCATATCCTGCCAGTGCGGTAAAGTGAGACATTAATGGGATCTCCCATCCAGCGTGGAAATTAGGAGCATTCTTAATATCCACTGTACTACCCAGAATAAGGATTAACCTGTGGTTCAGGCGATGGGAGCTTTCAGGGTGGCGTCTTCCCATGTCCATCCATCTAACATCATGGCAGCGGACGTACCCGAAATGAGTCCACCCTGGGGAACTGTATGGACGACTGTAATCCCGTTTGACCGAGTGACAGGGATCAGATCGGAATCAGGATTGTAGCCAACTTCCACCCGGATGTTAGGATTGATTTTTCCAACTTCCGTAAAATCTCTTGTC
>JADFPG010000142.1 GCA_022562455.1 Fidelibacterota bacterium
GTTATAAGGGATGAACCAACCCATACTGCGTTAGATACGGCATATTTCACAATAATTGATGAATGACTAAAAAGAATATATTACATCTAATTATTTTTCTTTTTTTATTGTTTTCATGCGGGAAAATACAGTCGTATCGCAGCATCCCCATGAGCTGGAAAAACATCACAGCCGAATTTGAAGATTTACCGGAAGGTATTCG
Source organism: Fidelibacterota bacterium (assembly GCA_022562455.1). Lineage (GTDB taxonomy): Bacteria > Fidelibacterota > Marinisomatia > Marinisomatales > SCKK01 > SCKK01. Next base: position 203 of record JADFPG010000142.1, read on the forward strand.
GGTTTTTTCCGGACGAAATAAACAAATTCCTATCAATGCCTGGTATGTTGAAGTGGATAGTAAAAAACCATATTTAGAAACAGATATTGTGATCTCATCTGATGATGATAGAAGAGAAACACCCAGCCAATTTGCTGAAAGGCTGAATGCATCTGTTGTCATTAATGGCGGCTATTTTTTAATGCATAAAAATCCGGCAGAACACGTTGGGTTAATAATGCAAAATGGTAAAATTATCTCAAAACCATTACGATCCATGCTGAAGCGCGAAAAACGATATTTTATTACTCGGAGTGCCATCGGTTTTGATGACGGCATAATGGATATAGCATGGATTGCCAGCCGTAATGATTCTCTTTTTGAATGGGGTACACCAACGGATAATAGTCCCGACGTTCCAATTGAAACATTTGACTATGGTCAGTCATCCTATTGGGATATAGAAAGTGGTTTACAGGCTGGTCCGGTCATAATCCATAAAGGCCGTCGAAATGTCACTGATGTTGAAGAAGCATTTTTCTGGACAAAAATCCCTGATATTCATCCCCGTTCTGCCGCAGGATACACGAAGAATGGAAAACAAATATTTCTCGTTGTTGACGGCAGGCAACCAGACAGCAGGGGAGTTGATTTAAATGAACTCGCCATAATCATGGATTATCTGGACTGCGAAGAAGCAATCAATCTTGATGGAGGCGGCTCAAGTGCCCTTGTTGTAAACGGGAGACTGTTAAATAAACCGGCCGGTTTGACGACTCAGCGTGAAGTTATGTCCGCAATTGCAGTATTTTCGAATTAAATGTCGAATACATATATCATTGTACCCGTATATAATGGGGAACAATATATTGAATCGTTTCTGGCTCAAATCGATGATAAATGGCGTAAGAAACTGATTTTTGTTAACGACGGCAGTGGAGATAAGTCAGAGGAAATTTTAAATGAGAAAAATGTAATTGTGATAAATCATGAATTGAATAAAGGGAAAGGTGCAGCTATAAAATCCGCATCACAATGGGTTAAAAACCACGGCGGGGATTCTGTCATCACAATTGATATTGATCTTCAACATCCTCTTGAATTATTAAGCAAATTCAGTCATATTCCAAAAGAAACCATTGTGTTAGGGTATCGGAATGATCGAAAATCAATGCCTGTATTAAGAAAATTTTCAAATTTTATGACCAGCTTGCTTATTTCTGTTCGGACTGGAACCGTCATTAAAGATTCTCAATGCGGATACAGAGCATTTAATATGGATATATTTAATCGTGTGTCATGTGAGGAAAATGGTTTCCATTATGAAAGCGAGTTTTTGATTAAATCTTCATTAATTGGATGGAAAATCAATCATATCAACATTCCAACGATTTATGAAAATCAACCATCGGCAATGAATCATTTCAGCGATACAATGAAATTCATCAAACTGTGGTTTAAAAGCTTTTTGTGGACATGAAGACGATTCGAAAATTATACGATTGGGTTTTGCACTGGGCAGAAACACCCTACGGGCCCATGGCTCTTTTTATCCTGGCATTTGCAGAATCATCATTTTTTCCCATACCGCCGGATGTGTTACTAATTGCGTTGGCATTAGGTGTGAGAAAAAAATCATTTTCCTTTGCGCTCATCTGCAGTGTTGCCAGTATTGCCGGCGGATTATTTGGGTATGGTATTGGTCATTATCTATGGTGGGAGGGAAGTGCATATTCTGGAATTGCACAATTTTTCTTTAACAATATACCGGGATTTACTGAAGAAATATTTATGTCTATCCAAAAACAGTATTCGGATTACGGATTCATGATTATTTTTACTGCAGGATTTACTCCGATACCCTACAAGATTTTTACAATTTCCGCCGGTGCTTTTGATATAAACTTACTACTATTTGTTATAGCATCTACTGCCAGTCGGACCGCCAGATTTTTCCTTGTGGCCGGTTTGATTTGGAAATTTGGTAAACCTATCAAAGCGTTCATTGATAAATATTTCAATCTTTTAACACTCATATTTACACTACTGCTTGTAGGTGGATTTTTCTCCATAAAGTATCTTTTCTGACGAATTAACCATTTATTCCTTTTCATAATCATTCTAAATTCCGAACCCTTTTCGGGGTGTAGCGCCCGCCTTTGCTTTGCTGCGGCGGGCAGGCAGCCCTGATTGTCTGTCATAATAAAATTTAGGCGAATTTACATAACTGCTTTGCCTAATAATAAGTAGACGGTTGAAAATACGGGGTGTAGCGCAGCCCGGTTAGCGCGCGTCGTTCGGGACGACGAGGCCGGAGGTTCAAATCCTCTCACCCCGACAAATATTTTTGACCGGAGGTTCTCCCGATAAATCGGGATCACCCCGACTCTCTGGTAATTGGTAGATTGGTAACTTGTGAGAAGTGACTGGTGATTAGTAACTTATGGAGTAGTAGCTGATGCTCGGGTACCACATCACGCTACCTTTCAACCACTAACCAATAACCAGTTACAACTCACAGCTAACAAGACATGAACTATAATCATAAAAAAATAGAATCCAAGTGGCAAGCCTTTTGGGATGAATACAAAACCTTTAAAGTCACTGAAGATGAACATAAACCCAAATATTATGTGTTGGACATGTTTCCCTATCCATCGGGGGCTGGGCTGCACGTAGGACATCCTTTAGGTTATATTGCGACGGATATTGTTGCTCGCTACAAACGGATGAAAGGCTTTAATGTTCTCCATCCTATGGGTTGGGATGCGTTTGGTCTTCCTGCTGAACAGTATGCCATTAAAACCGGTACTCATCCCCAAGAAACCACCAAGAAAAATATCGATAATTTCCGTCGACAAATTAAAATGCTTGGCTTTTCCTATGACTGGGACCGGGAAATCAACACCACAGACGCTGTTTATGTAAAATGGACACAATGGATATTTCTGCAATTGTATAAAAAAGGCCTGGCATACGAAGCGGAAGTGCCGGTGAATTGGTGCCCTGAGTTAAAAGCTGTTTTGGCAAATGAAGAAGTTGTCGATGGAAAATCTGATATCGGAGGCCATCCGGTCTATCGAGTACCCATGCGCCAATGGATGCTAAAAATCACCGACTATGCTGAATCTCTTTTGTCCGGATTGGATGAGGTTGACTGGCCGCATAGTGTAAAAGAATTGCAGCGTAATTGGATCGGACGATCTGAAGGAGCAGACGTTGATTTTCCTATTGAAAACAGCGATAAAATCATCACAGTTTTTACGACACGCCCCGATACGTTATTTGGTGCAACGTATATGGTGCTTGCCCCGGAACATCCATTTGTGGATGAATTAACGACCGTTGATCAAAAAGAATCTGTTAAGGAATATAAAGAAACTGCCAGCAGAAAGTCAGATTTGGAGAGGGGAGAACTCAATAAAGAAAAAACAGGTGTTTTTACAGGCAGTTACGCTATGAATCCGGCTAATGATGAAAAAATCCCCATTTGGATCGCTGATTATGTTTTGATGTCCTACGGAACCGGCGCCATTATGGCAGTGCCCGGTCAAGATCAGCGTGATTGGGATTTTGCAACTGAATTTGACCTACCCATCATTAGAACTGTAGAAATAACGGACGATTACGATGGTGAAGCTTTTACCGGTGATGGACTGGCTATCAATAGTGGATTTTTGAATGGTTTATATGTGGATGACGCTAAGAAAATAATGATTAAATGGCTGGAAACAGAAGGAAAAGGTAAAGGAGCTATTCGATATAAGCTTCGTGATTGGCTTTTTTCCCGTCAGAGATATTGGGGTGAGCCAATTCCCATTATCCATTATGATGATGAGAGTAAACCATTAGAGGATTCTGAACTGCCATTAGAACTCCCGGAAATAGAGAAATATGAACCATCAGGAACAGGTGAGTCGCCCTTGGCTAATATTAAGGAATGGGTGGAAATCAAAAACGATGGGGGAGAAGTCATCGGTCTTCGAGAAACAAACACTATGCCTCAATGGGCCGGATCCTGCTGGTATTATTTACGCTATATAGATCCCGCTAATATTGATCATCCTTGGGATAAGGACAAAGAATCTTACTGGATGCCTGTGGATCTGTATATCGGCGGTGCAGAACACGCAGTATTGCATTTGCTTTATGCACGATTTTGGCATCATGTGCTGCATGATCTGGGGTTTGTTTCAACCCGGGAGCCATTTCAGAAATTGTTTAATCAGGGCATGATCCTCGGTGAAGATGGATTAAAAATGAGTAAATCTCGCGGAAATGTGATTAATCCTGATGCAATTGTTAACGAATTCGGCGCTGATTCCATGCGGTTATACGAAATGTTCATGGGTCCGTTGGATAAAGCAAAACCCTGGAATACTAAAGGATTGCAGGGGTGCTCAAGATTTATCAATAAATTATGGTCAAAAGTGTGTTCAAGTGATGGGTTATCTTCTTATATAACAGAGGATGCGCCAAATGATGAAACAGTTAAGTTATTGCACCAAACCATAAAGAAAATCGGTGAAGATGTGGAAAATTTGCGGTTTAATACAGCAATTTCTCAAATGATGATATTTACCAATCATTTAATCACATTGGACCATGTTCCCAAAAGCGTTTTAGAGACATTTGTGAAACTGTTGGCGCCGTTTATCCCACACGTTTCAGAGGAAATTTGGGAATATTTAGGACATAATGAATCGATTACGTATGAATCCTGGCCGGAATTTGATGAAGCATTGGCTAAAGAAGACTTAATAACTATAGCCATTCAAGTGAATGGAAAACTTCGGGCAAATATTGAAATATCCGCAGATACAGAAAAGAAGGATGTTTTATCTATAGCAAAAGATAATGATCGAATAAAGGCTTATTTGGATGGGAATGAGATAATAAAAGAAATATATGTTGAGGGGAGATTAGTAAACTTTGTTGTTAAGTAATTAATACCCCTTTAAACAATTATACATAATATATATTATATGCCAATTATGACGACGAAGTGAATTCATGGAGGTCCTCTTTCTTCCCTATGAGCATGATTGTTTGATCTCGATGTAATAAATGATCTGACCCCGGATTAACGGTTACGTCACCATTCTTCTCTATTATTCCTATTATTAATAAGCCATATTGTTCTCTTAATTGCGAATCCTTAATCATAATACCATCATATTTTTCAAATTCACTTAATTTGATTTCGTCTATTCCATAATCAATCGATGTTTGATGAGGCGTGGTAATGGATACGCTGTCTTCCAATTGCGGACTTAATAATAATTCAGACATTTTATGGCCACCTGCTACATAAGGATTCACAATTTTATCTACGCCGACTCTCCTTAATTTCGATAATGTATCATCGACACTGCATCTGGTAACGAGAAATGCATCATTGTTCAACGTTTTTATGGACATACTTACGAATAAATTATCCTGGTCTGTGTTTAATACAACAACAATCCCCTTTGCTTTTTGTACACCGGCCTCAATAAGTGTTTCTTCTAAGGTGGCGTCTCCTTCTACATAGAAAAATCCACATTCTTCTATCTTTTTTATTTTATCGGGATTTTTTTCAACTACAACGAAAGTCCGTGTTTTTTCATGCAATTCATTGGCGATAACAGCTCCCATTCTTCCATAACCGCAAATGATGTAATGATCTTTTAGTTTATTGATACGTTTTAACATTTTCCGTCTCCGATATTGGTTTAATTCTAAAAGTTCGCTGCCAAACTGTGATACGAGATATGCGAAGCTGGTGACGCCAAATACAATAATAATGATGGTCCATATCTTCCCCGCTTCTGTCAAAGGATGGACTTCTTGAAACCCCACGGTTGCTAAAGTGATAAACGTCATGAAAAGACTGTCTAACATTGTCCATTCTTCCCCGCCGATGACATAAAATCCAATCGTGGCAAATCCCACCAGGGCTATTATCCAGATAATGATCTGTTTTGTTCTACGATGTTTCATTTTATGATTTTACTGACGCGCTGATCCAATTTAAATAATCTTTTGATCCATGTTGAATAGGCAATGAAATGATTTCGGGAGTTTCGTATGGGTGAGTATCCTTTATAATCTTATAAACGTCCTTCTCTTTATTTTTAGTTGTTTTTATAAACAGCATTAACTCTGAATCAATACACTGCTTTCCCTTCCATTCATATACAGACTGAATACCAGGAATGATATTCACACAGGCGGCATTTTTTGACGTTATGAGTTTTTCAGCAACGGTATGAGCATCGGTTTCAGTACCGATTGTGGAAAGAATCAATACATATTCCATAGAAGGAATTTAGAACAATGGTGATAACCTAACTATTATATTTCCAATCCGCCTCGTTCCGAAACCCTCACCCAGAATGCGTTTTGGCTGGATGGAAATCCAATCCATTAAAGTCAGCCGAATAGGATTAACTAATGGGTTTAATCGTCGATTATATCAAGCAGATGAGTTGAAATATTATTCCTCATTTGAATAATTTGTTTATCCATAATTTTAATAACGAATGAAAAAGTTAAACCGATTTAATATGATTTGTTAATTCTTTGCCGCTACGACAGTCATGCTGTAAATCCCCAATCCACTTTTATTATATTTTTCGAATTGATCGTCATCCAGGTATGATTTTAGTATATCCTGCGGTAAAATTATTTCACGGGAATTTTTTATTTCAACATCGCTGAACCCTGCTTGATTGATAATATTCAGATATTCATCTTTCTGCAGAGCGCCGGAAACACAACCGGCATACATCTCGGCTGATTTTTTTAAGCTGGATGGAATTTCCCCCTCAAGCACTATATCGGAAACGCAAAAATGCCCTCCGGGTTTTAATATTCGATAGATTTCACTAAATGCTTTCGCTTTGTCTGGAACCAGATTGAGAACACAATTACTGACAACAACATTACTCATATCATCTTCAAGTGGTAGATTTTCGATATCTCCTAATTTAAATTCAATATTTTCAAAGCACAGTTCTGCTTTATTAAGATTTGCTCTTTTTATCATTTCTGGGGTC
>JADFPG010000143.1 GCA_022562455.1 Fidelibacterota bacterium
GTATCTGAATTGGTCGACCTGCCCGACTACGCCGTTCAGGCGGGGAAGTTTTGGTTTGTGCTTCATTTGTAATTAATTTAAATTGAAATCGATTATAGAATAAGTAGCCGATTTTTAGGGGGGATGAAATACAATGTATCCGGGATTAGAGAAAGAAAATAACAATTCCGCATTTTCCCAGGGAATACTCGTAGTTAGTGTATTTATACGGAAAAGTGGCGGGTTAAAAACAAGTTAGGTTGACGCAAATATGCAAGTTAAAACTAATGCTGTTTATTTTGTATTAATTGTATTACATTGCAATAATAAAAACTTGGAGATAATAAATGAGTACTACAATATCAGTTCGACTTCCAGAAGATATGGCAAATAATTTAGCAGATGTTGCATCTGAAACTGAAAGATCCAAATCATTTCACATTCAAAAAGCCATCGAAACGTATCTTGAAGAATTTGCTGATGTGCAAATTGCACTTGACCGGTTAAGAGATAAAGATGATCCGCTTATTTCTAGCGAAGAATTAAGAGCAGAAGTTGGCTTATAAAATCCGCTATAAAAAATCTGTAGCCAAAGATTTAAAATCAATAGAGAAGAAAGAAAAAGAACGAATTCTTAATAAGATTGAAAATACTTTATCAAAAAAACCTAATCAGTATCCCCTTCTAAAGGGAAGGTTTGCAGGATTACGCAAATTACGTATAGGAAATTATAGGGTTATTTTTTCGTTACTAGATGATGAAATTTGGATCTTACGAATAGTTCATAGAAGTGAAATTTATAAATAAATCGCAGCAAACCTAACAACCAATCAACTTGACGTGAAAAGTGTGAAGCGTGATCTGGATGTTTGGTGGTTTACAAACGTAAATTTTAATAAGGAAAGTCCTGTGGTGTTGAGTTTCACTCAGGCTATCTCATCCGTTAGACCGTCTAGTAATTTATAAGACTCTGTAGTCAAAAAAAATTCCAGTCTGGATTAAATACCCAATTTTTTGTTGTTATCAACCATTCATTTGGGTAGGTTAAATATAAATATTCCACAATAAAGGAGAAAATATGGAAAGTGTAAAACTCGTTGCACAAAAAACAATTGAGAAACTTCCAAAGGATTCTACTTGGGAAGATGTATTTTATGAACTTTATGTAGTTAAAAAAATTGAGGAGGGTTTAATTGCTGAAAAAGAAGGAAAAACTAAGACTCACGATGAAGTAAAACAGATGTTTTCAAGATAATGAAAATCAGATGGACCGATCCGGCAATAGCAAGTCTGAAAGCAATTGAGGATCATATATCTCTTGATTCAGAGTATTATGCAAAAATCTTCGTTGAGAAAATTTTATATCGAGTAGACAAGCTCAAGGATTTCCCCAGCCGTTAGTGAGGGACTACATTAGGAATAGTATTAATAACAATTATACACAATTAATCTATAAACTTACAAGGTGATTGCTAACCTCATATATTGGATAACCCAAAAAAAATGGTTGATAATAGCCACAACTTTTGGGTTTTTTCTCTATATCATCCCCACACCCCAGGGACTTTCTATTAATGGTTATCACACATTAATCATAGTTGCAGTTGCTTTGATCCTGATCGTTTTTGAACCTGTTCCATTGCCGGCAGTTGCGTTTTTTATCCTGTTTATGCAGGTTATTATCACGGATGCCACACCCAATGAAGTTGCCTCTTCATTTATGAGTGATGCCGTCTTTTTTATCATGGGTTCTTTAATGCTTGCTGTGGCAATTGTAAAACAAGGGCTTGATAAGAGACTGGCTTTGGGAATTATCCGGATGACAGGAAATAAAACCTGGCGAATTGTGGCAGGATTTACAGCCATTTCAGCTATCCTTTCGTCGTTTATCGGGGAACATACTGTTGCGGCAATGATGATGCCTGTGGGATTAACACTTATTCGAAACACAAGCAAGGATCCTTCAAAAATTATTAAGTTATCGTCCATTCTGCTTTTTTCTATTGCATATGGAGCTACAATAGGATCAGTTGGCACACCTTCCGGGGGAGGTAGAAACGTAATTATGCTTGAATATTGGTCTGATTTTGGGATTGGTCACATTTCTTATTTAACATGGATGAAATATGCATATCCGATGGTCATCCTTCAAATTCCTTTTACAGTATTAATTTTGTGGTGGACGTTCACTCCCGAAAAAAAGACAATTGATACTGGAGTGAGAAAATTGGTTATCCAAGTTGCTAAAAGCGGGAAAATGACCGGAAAACAAATTCTGTCAATTTTTTTATTTGTACTGGTATTTATTGGATGGATTTTTTTTGGTGAGAAAATCGGGCTTGGTTTTGTTGCGCTCATCGGTGTCTTTCTCTATCTCATATTTGGACTTGTAGAATGGTCGGATCTGAATCGGAGTACGAATTGGGGAGTCATTCTTCTTTTCGGAGCGACTATTTCGATTGGGTTAGCGATGAAAAAAACAGGGGCGGCAGAATGGTTAGCCATGGGAGCTTTGAATACGTTAAATTCGTTTTTTCATAATATTGATTATAGCCGAGCAGGAATAGCAGTGATTTTGACGGGAGTGTTGTCTAATATATTAAGCAGTTCTGCTACGATTGCGGTCGTGGGTCCAATTGTGCTGAATCTTGGGGGGGATCCTGTCTTATATGGATTTGCGACTGCCATTGCATCTGCTTTCGGTTATTTTACCGTTGTTGCTGCCCCAGCATGTATGATCATTTATTCCAGTGGAATGGTTAAAACGAAGGATTTTCTTAGAGCAGGATGGAAAATGGGTATCATGTCGGTTTTTATGCTATTTCTTGTTTCATTTTTTTGGTGGCCACTATTACAATGACTATTTTCTACCTAAATTGAGCGATTTTATGCCAATTATTAAAGAACATGTGTATACTTATTGGGTTGTTATCATTACTAAAGATATTTCGTCCCCGCCTAAACGATTTCAGTCGGGCAGGTCATCACGAAGACAAGTTGACAACTTATCCTACGCAAATCGCTCAATTCAGGTTCTATTTTCAAGTTACTATTGTCCAAAACCAGTGGGACAGATTCGTTGGACGGCTAAATCCGAATAGTCGATTGTCAATTGTCAATCGTGAATGGTATATTCAAACGTGAAGTTTCTTTTAGCCATAGGAAGTAAAGAATATTCAGAACCGACTCTCATTGTTGGTTCACTGATTGCAAAAACGTTCAAAGCGGATTTAAGTCTTGTTTATGTAGGGGAAAAACCCAAACAGATATTTGAGGGTCGCATTAAACTTTCCAGAGATTCACTGGCAAAGTGGGAAATTTATCATCCAGGTATCGAGGTGTTGAAGTGGGCGTTTAAATATCTCCAAAGTTCAGGTTACTTAGAAACAACTGATGGAAATGGGTTTAATCCGGAAAATATTGTGGAGGAACATAACAGGTACCGGTTGGTTCTTCAGGGCAGTTTTGGGCGTGATGTGGATCTGATCCTGCGAGAGGGTAAGATTATTGATGAACTCCGGAAAGAATGTTTTGAACAGGAATATACATTAACAATCATTGGCGGCAGTAAGAAGAGAAGAATGGCACATGACCTTGTACAATACCTTCCCACATCCATATTTGTTGTACAGAATTTAGATCCAACCAAACAGTATAAATTGCTCCTATGTGTGGATGACTCAAAAGCGACAAAGTCAGCTGTTCGGTTTGGCGCCACCATAGCAAAAAACCAGGGGATGTTTGTGAATACACTTACGGTATCAAAAACCACCCAATTTGGCAAAGGATACAGAGGCGCGGCAAAAGCAGCCGGTCGTTACTTAAAGTCCCAAAAAATTCCATTTGAGCAACATTTTATAACGGGGGACCCCGTGAAAACATTTCTTGATTTTGCCGGTGATGATCATATTATTATGATGGGAGACTCGAAGCAGTCACCGTTAATAAAGTTCTTCTTTGGCAGCAAACCCATTAAAACATTGAAAAAGGCAAGTTGTCCAATTCTGATTGTTCGATAGTTCATCATGAAACACACATGGTACAAGTACCACAAACCTGCCCGAATGACTTTAGACAGGCGGGCCTGCCCGACAAAGCCATTCAGGCGGGGAAGGATGAAAATTCGAATGCAAGAACCAAAAACCAAGAACCAAATAAAAGGAAATAGGAATTTGAAGTCAAGAAATATTCAATACTTTGGGATTTGGAGTTTGCCTGCCTGTCGGCAGACAGGGGTCTTGGGTCTTTCTGAAAGTATTTTCAGGTGAAAAACAATTGGGACACAAAATATGGAAAATGGGCATTGGTGACAGGCGCTTCCTCTGGATTGGGAACCGAATTTGCTTACCAGTTAGCACAAAAGGGTTTGGATATTATTTTGATCGCCCGCAGGAAAGAGAGATTAGAAGAGGTCGCTGAATCGATTGATAACAACTACGGAAGAGAAACACAGATCATTGTCCAGGATTTATCCCTTCAGGATTCGGTAGAGATGGTAAAAAGTGCAGTGGGTGAGCGGGAAGTTGGAATATTGATAAATAATGCCGGATTTGGGTTAGTAGGACAGTTCCATACCTTCGAGAATTCCCGGGTTTCAGAAATGGTCAAATTGAATTGTGTAGCTCCAGCGGAATTAGCCCACGCATTTTTACCACAGATGATTGAGAGGGGAAAGGGAGCAATAATCTTTGTCGCCTCTACGGCTGCTTATCAGGCTACACCTTACTTCAGCGTGTATGGGGCAACAAAAGTGTTTAATCTCTTTATGGGTGAGTCTCTTTGGGAAGAATATAGAAAAGAGGGCATCGATGTCCTTTCTCTTTCTCCTGGGTACACTGAGACAGAGTTTCACCAGGTAGCAGGGAATAAAGGTTCTTATGGGGCTGGAGCTGCACAATCTCATGAGGTTGTTGCAACAGCGCTGGTAAATCTTGGCAAAGTACCCTCTGTTATTCACGGAAAATGGAATCGTTTTTTAGCTTTTTCCCAAAAGTTTTTTCCTAAGAAGTTTGTCCTTTCCACAACGGGAAAAATGATGAAAAATATGAGGGATACTGGCAATTGATCCCTTCAAATTATCATCCATGGGATGTTTCACCGGGAGAGGCGAAATCTATTCAAGACCGGCTTCGACTTAAAGTGGTTGTTTCTCCTTTTACGTCTGAGATTAACTATGTTGCCGGAGCGGATGTTTCATTTGATAAAGGCTCAAACCTTGTCTATGCCGCCATTGTGATTATGACTTTTCCTGATTTGAATGTTGTAGAGAGAAGGGGATTATCTGAAAGAGTCGATTTCCCCTATATTCCGGGATTGCTTGCTTTCCGTGAGGGTCTCCCCGTTTTGCACACGTGGGATAAATTACAGATTAAACCCCAGGTCATTCTCTTTGATGCCCAGGGATATGCCCATCCACGCAGGTTTGGATTGGCTTCACATCTTGGGGTTATTCTCGATATTCCTTCCATTGGATGTGCAAAAAGCGTTCTTGTGGGGAAATATGATGAGCCTGGAGAAAAGGCTGGGGAATATACCGAGCTAATTGACAAAGGTGAGGTGGTGGGAGCTGCAGTCCGGTCAAAGGATAATGTAAGTCCGATTTTTATTTCAATTGGACATAAAGTGGACCTAAACAGTGCAATTGAAATATCGCTGGCTTGTACCAGAGGATATCGTATTCCGGAACCTACCCGGCAGGCTCATCTGGAGGTGAATTCTTTAAGGAGAGGGAAACCCATTTCCTTTTTCAAAAGTAGTGAAGATCAATTGATAATGTTCTAGGATATCGATTCATAAAAATTATTATTCAAGTTTTGAACATAGTTAGTTTTTTATATTTTAGAAGATGTTCATAAAAAAAGTCATTAAGTATCGTAATACAAAAGACGAATTTCTTATTACCGATATTCTCTGTACTTTTCTTAGCGTAAGAAAAGTACCAAAAGAAACTGTCGCTGGAGAAAAATTTCATCCGTCTGCACCATCGTTTCGGGAATGAATTAAACTCGCCCCTCTCCGCCAACTGGCGTATCGGTGCTCAAACAGTAATTCATTCTAATCCTCCCTGCCTGTCGGCAGACAGGCACGATGGTTTGACGTCAATGATAAAATTTTTCTAATGCGACATAGTCACACATTTTGCGAACATCAAGTATAAAAATGACCATAAAGAGGTGAGAAACATGAGTTATTACAATTACTCATATCAGTATTTCCCGTAGGGACTTCTTTGGAGAAAGTGTTTATATTGTCCCGTCTTGAATTCACCTTAACACATGCTCCGAAGGAGTCTCATTGAGAAACACTTTAGTTTTATCATGTGGTGTTAAATTATCAGGTATGAATTTTTTTGTTATGAATCCTGATCAGTAAATCGGAGGGATATGTTATGTGTAGATTCCTTGCTTACAAAGGAGCGCCTGTTTTGATGGATGAATTATTATACCAGCCAAGAAATTCATTGATCCGGCAAAGCTTTAAAGCAAGGGAACGGGAGGAACCGTTGAATGGTGATGGATTTGGTGTAGGGTGGTATATGCCAGAAATTGATACGATACCGGCTGTCTTTACTTCTGTTCAGCCAGCATGGAATAATATGAACCTTCAGTCCTTGGCTCCAAAGATCCGCTCGGGATTGGTATTTGCCCATATAAGGGCAGCCTCTTCGGGAGGAGTCTCTCAGTTGAACTGCCATCCCTTTCGGTACGGGAATTATCTATTTATGCACAACGGATCAGTTGGAGGATTCAGGGTTATCAAGCGCGCTCTCCGTAGACGTCTTCCGGATGATATCTATGACTGGATAAGCGGAGAAACGGATACTGAGCACCTGTTTGCTCTCTTTCTTGAACAGCTCCGGCAGAACCGCAAAGCAAATTCTTCAGACAGAATGGTAGATTCTCTAATGACCACTTTTGCTCTATTGAAGGAAATCCAGGAGGAGCACGGAATTACTCGGCCATCTTATCTTAACGTCGTAGTTACAGACGGCAATTGTCTGATTGCAACCAGATATGTGTCAGATTCTAATCTCAAACCACATACTCTCTATCATTCTGAGGGGAGTCGTTATGAATGTGTGGATGGGATTTGCAAAATGCAAGAGGGAGATATTTCGGAACACGCGGTCTTGATCGTTTCAGAGAAGCTGACGGATGTGAAAAAAGATTGGCAAAAGGTGCCGCCAAATCACCTGGTCATCGTGGATGAGAACTTAACAGTCACAGTTGAA
>JADFPG010000144.1 GCA_022562455.1 Fidelibacterota bacterium
CTCAATGTTGAAGGCAGGTGTTGCTTTAATCCAAGTCCCATTCAGGCAGATGGACGCATATCCGTGCCAATAAAATACATCGGTCTTAATTTCCTCACGCATGCGCTGGGTAGACAGGTGGTTCCGCACATCGGCAAAACCCAATCGAGCCTGGATTCCCACAGCCCGACAGCAAGCAGCAAAGAGGACAGCTTTGGAAACGCACCAACCACGTTTCTCTTTTAACGTGGTACTGGCCCGAAGCCCCTCAACCGACAAGTCGATGGCATACGGATTATATCGAATTCCATCTCGAACAGCATAATACAGACTGATGGACTGTTTTCTCTGGTCGGCAGAACCGCCTGCGTTTTCTTCAACGAATTCCGAAACGATGGGATGGTCGAAGTCGATGGTTGGCGTTGGTTGGAGATAATTCAGCAATTTTGAATTCATTGTGGTAAAGCATGGGATAGATTAATGAGTGTTTGCTTCATGCAGAGACTCTAAAAACAATCGTTATTCATTCGAAACTTCATCACCTGGATATTTTTCTACTCTGTTTTTTACCGGCTTGACTGTCCTCAAATATTCGTAGATCGCTCCGAGATCCTCTTCGGTCATCCCAGCAAACGCAACCCAGGGCATCACCGTGTTATTCGTGCCATCCGTTAGCTTAATGGGTTCCCGAAAAGACTTGAACACACTTATGAAGTTGTCTTTTGAATGATTACCAATTCCGGTTAGAGAATCAGGAGTAATGTTAGATGAACGGACAACAAGACCAGGAAGATAAAAATCCTGTCCACCGGCTAAATCCATGCCTTCCAATGGTTCCATTTTGTCATTTATTGGGGTATGACACATAATGCAACTCCCAATGGTTGCCAGGTATTTGCCATAAGCGACCTTGTCCGATGAATCCGGAAGAGGCTGTGGATCCCATGGCTTTGGGAAAGTGCGTTCAATATAATTAAGAGGAAACTTCAGTTTTTTCTTCCCCACTTTGTTAGAAATAGGTTTAAGACTTCTAATATATGCAACAAGAGAGTAGATCTCTTCCTCCGGCATAATACTTAATCGATCATAAGGCATTATAGGAAATAATGGTGCCCCTTTATTGTTGACTCCCTCGGTGAGAGCTTGGATTATTTCGCCGTCCGTCCAATTACCCAGTGCAGAGGGTGTAATATTAGAACCATACACTATTCCAAATGCTTCATCAAATGGAAATCCACCCATCCCATCAGTGCCGGGTACGCTGGGATATGAATAATATTCCGGATCGACCTTTGAGTGACAAGCCGTACAGTGTGTTACCGTAGTAGCAAGATATTCTCCACGAGTCAATCTCTCCGGGGTGATTTCTACCGTAATGTCCTGAGGCGGCCCTACCTTCAGGGGAATCAAGCTGGCGCAACCCATGACGACTAAAAGACCAAGAATCATGATTTTATTCTTCATTATTGGCACTCCATTCATTTTCCAAGGGCTTATTAACTTCATATAAAAGAAGCGAGCGGCGTTGAAGTAAAACTACCAATTTTATTTCAATTTTTGTAGACTTATTTTGTTATCATTTGTGAGCTTGATCGAACCGAACCAAATTGTCAGGCGATTCTTCGCCATGCCTTGACTGGCGCCCCATTAAGCCGGCCGCTATCGTAGTGCTTTTTTTTATACATTGATTTCGCTTTGGACAGACGAGTTAGTCAAATCCGTATGGATATTACGACTATCTATCGCGAATTTAATGGATAGAGATAGTTGGGTGGGATTAATGAATCAATTCAGTCTGGGGGAAAAAGGAAACCCAGGCAAACCAGAAAGCGGTTATCACTGGAAGGGGACTCAGTGATTGACCCTCACCTGAGATAACCTGTCCCCTGGATAAACTCCACACTGTGTTTTCTTTACCAAAGGAGATGGAATTTTCCTTGACAACGATTTCTTCTTTTGAACCTGACTTGGACGATGGGAGGTAATAAGCATTCACTGTATGACCGGTTGGGTTGTAATAAATGAGGATCCTGCGGTAGCCCATATCAATGATCCGGTGGTGGTTCCGGATCAAAAATGCCTTCGATATAGCCACTTCTCCGCTTTCAAGTCTGAGCCCAAATATTTTTTCTTTGGCACCCAAACGTGTAAAACTGTCTATCCGGCCAAAAATTCCCAGTTTAGTTTTATCTGCAAAATATTCATCATAGTGCGATCCATCCCGACCTTTCATTCCTTTTTTTAAAAGCAACCCCTCCGGATACTGTTTTTTAAATTCACCGAAAGTGGTATGATGGGCTGGATATTGGACTAATGTAGTCCCCTCCATGGGGCCGGAGATACATGTTCCTGATATCTGAGACCAGAGTGATCCGGTCTGCCGGTCTCGCATCACCAGCGCATCTTGCCAGAGTGAACCGGAGGCTTCGAAAGTATAATGAATTTGATCTATTTCAGCGGCATACACGATGCCCGTAAAACAGAGCGGTCACCAAGTGGTTACAATTGCTTTTCCCCCAATATAGTCGTTTACCACCTCGTGTCGGTCCAAGTGCCAGGTGCTGTACGCTTTTGCCTCATGTTCGGATAGGACTACCATCAGCGGTTCGTGATCATAGTAAAGTGTATCCGCATGGGAAATGGAGATGAATTGAGGATCAAATATGGCTGGGATATCTCCTGGTTTAAGAAGAGTATATAGAGTGTGCCCATGAATTTCGGTCTCTTTCGGTGGCGGCTTTTGTCCCCATGTCATGGATGAAATTAGGAAAAATAACGTAAAAATAATTACAGTCTTTCGACCTATAAAATTTGATTGAGCTATCATAATCAACTTTGTTTTTTTGGTTCCACTATTAATTGAACAATGTTCTGGTTGCCATAGAATAATACAGTCTCAAAAAAGATTGTCAATTTCTTTCATTCTCTAACTCCATTTGGCGATTGAATGTACCCCAAGTATCTTTTAATAAACCAGCCTGATCTCCTCAACTTTTTCAGCCAAGTTACCTAATCATTTGGTTCAGGTTTTTATTTCAAATTTGCTCCGATATTTAATGTTACATAATTTTAAAACTTTGATTTTGAGATGAGTTTTGAAACACAAAAAAGGTGTTCTGATATTGTGTTTTGAGCTAATTTTGATTCGTTTTTAAACGATGGTTATTGATAAATAGCGAATAAACTTTATTAAATTGGTGAGTTTGGAAAAATAAAAATATAGTACTTAATGTTGAATTAACTTTTTTGTATAAAGATCATAAAAACGTTTAAATGATATTGGGGTATTAGTAGATGAAAGAAATTCGGATTGGAATATTACACTCTTTATCTGGTACAATGGCATCCAGTGAGAGGCCTCTTATTGATGCTGCATTATTTTCTATTGATGAGATCAATAAAAAAGGAGGGATTCTAGGTAAGCAATTACTTGGCATTGTAGAAGATGCTTGTTCGGATCCAGAAATTTTCCGATTAAAAGCAGAAAAGCTCCTTGAACAAAATGATGTTCATGTGTTGTCGGGGTGCTGGACTTCATCTTCCCGAAAAGCAGTACAGGAAGTCATACAGGAGAAAAATGTATTTCTACTATATCCAGTGCAATACGAAGGTTTGGAAGAGAATCCAAATATCCTCTATAGTGGTAGTTGTCTGAATCAACAAATTTCACCAGCTATTGATTGGTGCTTATCACAAGGACATAAGAATTTCTATTTGGTAGGTTCTGATTATGTTTTTCCAAAAACAGCAAATGCACTGATCAAGTCTTTAATTTTGGATCATGGCGCCAATATTCTAGGAGAGGATTATCTGCCTTTGGGGGCCACTGACTTCAAGGATGTTACAAAATCAATAAAATCTGCCCTGCCGGACTTTGTGATCAATACAATTAACGGGGACAGCAATGCAGGTTTTTTCGCCCATTACAATAAATCAGGGAATGAATTTCCTGTGATGTCATTCAGTATTTCTGAAAATGATTTAGAAAATCTCGGTATTCAAAGCGCTCCGCATTATCTTTGTGGGAGCTATTTCCATAATTTTGACAACGAGGTAAACCAAAGATTTATTAGAGACTTTAGAAAATACAATAATAATCCAATTGTTTCAGACCCGATGGTAATGACATATTCACAAATTCGTCTCTGGAGTCAAGCTGTGGAGGAAGCAGGATCATTAGATATTGAGGATATCCAGGCACACATACACGGTCAAAAACTAAATTCACCGGCAGGTTTACTTGAAGTGATGCATAATAACCATATTTTGAAATCGACTTTTATCGGCAAGCAAACTTCTGACAGGAAATTTGAGGTTATCTGGAAATCAGATAAACGTATTAAACCAAAACCCTGGTTGGGAATGGAAGATGTAGAATTACCTTCAGGAAAATTAGTTCTGGATGCATTATCTCAATATCCCAATTTAATCCACCTTAATACGGAACTTAAAAATACCAAAAGAGAGCTTGAAAAGACTGAGAAGGAATTGCGAATAGAAAGTGGCATATTGGAAGAAAGGGTTGCAAAACGAACCCAGGAATTACAGGAGTCAAGAGCCAAATATATTGATCTGTACGATCATGCCCCGGACATGTTTGCTTCCGTTGATGCCAAAACAGCAAAAATTCTTCGATGCAATCAAACGTTAGTTTCGGCTTTGGGCTATAACAAGGATGAACTCATTGGTCAACCCATATTCTTTGTCTACCATCCTGATTGTCTTAAAGATGCTAAGAAAGTATTCCAGCAATTTGTGGATACCGGAGTGATTCGTGACGCTGAATTGCAGTTAAAACGAAAAGACGGCAGCAAAATGGATGTTAGTATGAATGTGTCGGCTGTTCGTGATAAAAAAGGTGAAGTACTTTATAGCAGGTCAATATGGCGAGACATCACTATGCGCAAAAAGGCGGAAGAAGAACTTAAAGACATATTCAATCTTTCTCCGGATATGGTGGGTGTTTTCACTACTGAGGGGGAATTAATTAAAGTCAATCCCGCCTGGGAAAAAGTTTTAGGTTATAAGATTGAAGAACTTTTGAAGCTGGACTGGAGTAAACTAATTCACCCAGATGATGTGGAAAAGACAAATAAGGAGGTGGAGAGGCAGTTAAAAGGGGGTGTTGTCGTAAATTTTGTTAACCGATACAAATGTAAAGATGATTCATATAAAACACTTGAGTGGCAGGCAACATTCGCCAGGGAGGGTATTGTTCATGCTACTGCTCGTGACATTACCGAGCGCAAGAAAATTGATGAAAGCTTAGTAAAACTAGAAAAGGCAGTGAAATCATCCGGTGAAGTAATATTTATGACTGACATTGATGGTATTTTCACTTATGTAAATCCCGAATTCACACGATTATATGGTCATACTAGTATTGAAGTTGTAGGCAAGAAAACACCACGAATTTTAAAAGGTGGTGACCTATCGACTGAAGATTATAAACAGTTTTGGAAGACGATTCTGGGAAAACAAAGTATACAAACAGAATATAGGAATAAAACCAAAAACGGTAAATTGATCGATATTTTTAGCTCTGTCAATCCAATTCTCGACGTGGATGACAAGATTATAGGTTTTTTAGATATCCAACAAGACATCACCGAGCGCAAAATAGCAGAAGAGGCACTGCAGGAAAGTGAAAACCGATTCCAGTCTCTATTTGAGTCAGTATCCGATGGTGTAATTATAATCGATCAATCCGGGAATATCATCCTCTGGAATAACGGTGCTCAAAATATGTTTGGATATAGGAGAGAAGAAATCATCGGCAAATTGGTTACTGATATTATGCCCGATATTTATCGATCACGCCACCTTTCAGTCATACAGGAAGTTATAAAAACCGGCAAAGGAAAACACTTTGGGAAAACGCTTGAATTTGAAGGTTTAAAGAAAGATGGAAGCCTGATTCCAATAGCTGTTACTTTATCCTCATGGCAAACACAGGGAATGAGTTTCTTCGGTGCTATTATCCGGGACATCACCGAACGCAAACAGGCGGAGCAGTTTTTAAAGAAAAGTCTTCTGGAAATGACCGTTTTAAATACTCTGGGACAGCAGGTTAGTAGTAGTCTCTCAATCGATAACGTGGTGCAGTCGGCTCTGGACGGTATCGTTGATCTAATGAGGCCGGATATGGTACTGCTTTTCTTACGGGACAAGAATAAATTGTTTATCCGAGGAGAGAAATACACCAATCCCAAATTCCGACACAAGGTTACTCCGGTGCATAAAGTTGGGGAATGCCTCTGCGGTGTGGCTGTTAGAGAAAAAAGAGCCGTATATTCTCTTAATATTAACCATGATCCGAGATGCACCTGGAAAGAATGTAAAGAAGCCGGTTTCACTTCTTTCGCCGCATTGCCAATGCGCAGTGGAGATGAAATTATTGGTGTGCTGGGGATAGGCTCGGCTATTGAGCGTGACTTAAGCGAGCAGGCAACTTTCTTGGAGACTGTTTCAAATCAGATTGCCATTGGCCTGCAAAACGCCGATTATTATGAAAAACTACAGGATTATGCAACTAAACTGGAACAGGAGATTACCGAGCGCAAACAAGTGGAGGAAAAAAGAGAAATAGCGCTGCAGGAAGCCCAAAATGCCAATAAAGTTAAAACACTGTTTTTGGCCAATATGTCCCATGAGATACGAACTCCCTTAAACACCATCTTGGGTTTTGCCGGTTTAATCGAAGAAAGTACACGCCATATGGTGAGTGAGGAAGAGAAGAAGTTTTTTAATGTGATCAGTACCAGTGGAGAGCGGCTGATGCATACGGTGCATGAGATTCTGGATATATCCCAGATTGATGCCGGAACCTATGTCATGACAATAAAGGATTTCAATTTAGTGTCCGATGTTCAGAAACTGGTGGATGGAATGCAGATCATGGCAAAAGAGAAACAACTGAAATTAAAGTTTCATTCGACCCATAAGCAGGTGCTGATTCGAGCAGACCGGGATGGGATTTCCCAGTCCATCAGCAATATGATTGAAAACGCCATCAAGTATACCAAGAAGGGGAAAATCACCATAGATTTAAGACAGAAGTCTAAAAGCGCAATCCTGACCATTCAGGATACGGGTATTGGTATGTCTGAAGAATATTTAAATAAAATATTTGAGGCTTTTTCCCAGGAGAGTGAGGGATATACCAAGAAATACCA
>JADFPG010000145.1 GCA_022562455.1 Fidelibacterota bacterium
AATTCCATAACATTACCTGTAAGTTTTTTAAAATTCCGTTAGAACCATATTGATTTAATATTATGTGTATTAATCATCATTCCGAAAAACCGTAGCGGTTCAACCGGAGTGGTAAATCTGCGGTTTATAGATAAGTATGCAGTGTTTGAAAAAATCATATAGGCTTAAATAATCAACGAAAAATGCAGGGGATCATTTTTGCAAATACAAACTGTTTGCTTTGCATACCACTTCAGAGACAACCTGCTGTGTAAGAGTGGGTTGTAATCTTCAACAAATGACCATCAGGTTGCTACTGGGCTGCTATTTTAATACTAATACTGATTGATAAAGACCAGTTATCAGCAAAATGGAATTCCTGCTTCAACACTGGGAGAATTGTCATTTTTGTTATAGAGTGTGTCAACAAACCAGTTACTAAAAAAATGATCATCATCGTTTAAACGTGTTCTTCACTTTTTCCAACACTATTAGATGATATTGGATCAGATGTAGTCGTAGTCCAAGAGCAACTAACTGCGATGATAGTGCCAATTGGAGCCAGTCACCCCTTAAAGGTTGATCAAGCTTAGGTAAGGTTCTTAAGATTTGAAAAACTGATTCCTGGGCCCCTTGTTTGGTAACATTACTTATATTTCTAATAAGCCTCGTTTGAAAATAATACTCCCATTGCTTTTTATTTTTTTTGAGCGTTCCAGCCCGTTTGTATTTAGTAGAATTGTCTGCTAGCCACTTTAACCGCGGTCCTAATGTAATATCTGAAAGAACTAAATACCCTCCCTTCTTTAATATTCGCGCTGCTTCCTTATAGAACCGGGGACGGTCAAAATAAAATGCGCATTCAATAGCCAATACACGATCTACAGACGAGTCGGCTATTCGTTCCATCCGTTCTGCCTCTCCCTGATAGAAGATCATCCGATCTCCCAAGTTTTTAATACCTGCTCGGTAATTGGCATATTCTACCTGCCGCTGAGAAATATTGAATCCTATCAGTTGACTAAATGGATACAGATCAGCTAATAAGAAATCTTGTTCACCACTTCCGAAACCTACGTCAACAATAATATGGTTATGTTGGATGTTGGCTAACTTAAAAACCTCCTTACACAGTTGTTCCTGTTTGTCCTCCAAGGTTTGATGAGGATTGAGGGTATATCCATAATTCAGATATTTTTTCTCTTTTTCGAGGGTTTCATACGATATTTGGAAATGGTCGTATTGGCCGGCAACATCGGTCATGGACTATTATCCTCCTTACTGACTTTCAGTCGATATTCATTCGTGAGGTTTACCACTCTATCAAAGTAGTCATTGGGTACAAATTTACCACGAATTTCAGGATATACACTTTTTACTAATTCTTCCCACATTCCATAATCAGTACTGTCTACATGGTGTACGGTGAGACCATGTTCTTGCATAGTATCAATTGCTTTTTGGTATAGGGCACGAGTTTCATACATCAACTTTTTTTCTACTTCTTTAGCAATTTGGAGCATTACTTTTCGATATTCAACGGGGATTTTTTTCCAAGTTTCGACTTTTATTACCGTAGCGCCAACCAAAGGAGCCCATTTCATATCAGCCATATGATTCGCTAAGGGAAACCACTGATTACTTAATGCTGCTATGGGTGTTGTGTCGAACGCATTGATCATTCCGGTATTCAATCCCATCGTGATATCCGTAGCAGCCAAAGGGACCGGGTGAAATCCCATTTTCACCCAGAGCGAATAATCGCTGGATTCATTGGACCAGACGAAGAGCTTCATAGCTTTCAATTCTTCAGGGCGAGTCATGGGTGTTTGTGTGAAGAAATGGACCCAACCGGCATCTCCCCAATGTAGAACTACAAATCCCGCATCTCTTAGTCGCTTGGAAATTTCATCACCTAATTTTTCGCGAACGTAATCTAATTCGCTATAGTTTTGATACAATAACGGGATGTGAGAAAAGGCGGTGATCGCCGAATCAATACCGCTTAATCCAACGGTTGTCAGGGTGGCGGCGTCAAATTGACCAATGCGCATTTTTCTGACCACATGCGATTCATCTCCTGCCACGCCTCCGGGATAGATAACCAGTTTTACAAAGCCATCGGTCTCCTTTGCCCACCGCTGACCCATTTCCTGAAGAGCTAAGGTCCATACCGATCCTTTGGGTGCCAAGGTGGCTAATTTGATTCTCAGCGGTTCTTGATCTCCGGACCACAGGAAAGAAGACATCATCGCGTGAATAATCAGACAATACGCAATAGACATCAGTTTTCCGCATGTTTGCGTAAATAATTTGACTTCATTCTTTGGATTGAACTATTTGAAGACATCACGTGAATATTTCAATTTATTTCCTAGATCGTTTCAATTTAGAGAAAGCTATAAAAAAACAGAAAGCACAAAGAAGGTTACCCAGAACTGTGGTTAACAGACCGATACGAAGATTTGACATATCCGATATTATTCCGACCACGGCAGGTGCCGGCATAGCCCCAAACATGTGTATAAAAAATAGATAGGCACCGATCATGGCGCCGCGCGTGGCAGGCGCGACCACGTCCATTAGAACAGCCATGATGGGACCATGATACCATGCCATAAAAAAAGTACCCAGGGAAACGCCAAGGATAACCATGATACGATTGGGAGCATATATGGATAAACAGATAAAGGGTATTGAAAACAACATCCCGAAAGCCACAGTGAGCATTCTTCCGCCTTTGTTTTTCTGATGCCACAAGTCTGCAATGGTACTTCCGACTAAAATGCCTGCCACCCCCGACACGGTGGCTACACCTCCAAGTAAAACGGCGGCAGTGGATAGTTCAAAATAATCGTATCGAACGATAAATGTTATTACCCAGGCAATAAACGCTCCGGAAGAATAGGTAACAAATATCCCGCCAATAATTATAAGGATAACCAGACCACTCCAATCAAAAATCTTATCTTTATGCCCATCGGTTTTCTGTCCTGCGACCGACATTTTTTCACCGGATATATTCCACGTAAAAAAGGCAAGCACAAATCCGGGAAGCGCCGCCAGAAACAGGGTATATCGCCAACCTATGTATGTCCCCAGCACCCCGCCAAGGATCAATCCGGCCATTCCTCCCACCCACATGCCAGTTTTCACGATGCCTAATGCACGTCCGCGGTAGGATTCATCATAATTTTCCGTAATCAGTGAAACGGCTGCCGGTTCAAAAGTGGCGCCACCTATTCCAATTAATCCGCGGGCGATGAATAATTGATAAAAATGCCGCGATAAGCCACTGATGAACGTAAACAGGCTCCAAAAAACCATCCCCACTGTAATCAATTTCGGTTTAGACCAACGATCGGCTAATATGCCGAAAGGAATGGTTGCCACTGCGTGGGTTAGCATGAATCCAGTCCCCAATAAACCAAGCTGAAAATCCGATGTTTGAAACTCCGCCTTTAAAATTGGGAAAAGAGAATAAATCAGTTGCCGGTCCAAATAATTCCCTATATTCACCGCTGCCAGTAATGGAAGTATCCACTTCTTTTTCGGTAGGGAATGCATATAAATAGTGTCAATTACAGGTTTGGAATAAACGACTAATTAGAGTATTCAACAAATAAATTATTCAATGCCGACAGGATTGATTTTTCATCAATGTCATTTTCTATAATGGCTTCACCCGATAGATGATTTTCTGTTATTGAACAGGAAGAATTGTTTGAAAAGCAGTTTAGTTAAGTAATACCTAAATTGAACGATTCTTTTTTTACGATCGTTGATAAATCAAAATTTTCATCAAACTTATTGGGTGATGGAAGGAAAACCAAACTCTCTTCACAAACCCGCCTGCTCCCGAAGAATGAGGGCGGGCAGGCAAGATGTTTATGCTACAGGAATCGCTCAATTTAGGTAATATTCTCCTCATCTTCCAAAACATCCAAAGGGCTAAGAATGTCTTGCAGGTCCTTTTCCATGACATGTGTATAAATTTCAGTTGTTTTCACATTAGCATGTCCCATCAGCTCTTGAACTGCACGAATATTGACGCCATTTTCCAGTAGGTGAGTGGCAAAACAGTGGCGAAACGTGTGGCAGCTAATCCGTTTTAGAATCCCTGCACGTGTAACCGCAACCTTGACTGCTTTCTGCAATCCGGATTCCATTACATGATGCCTGCGGATGATTTCCGTACGTGGGTCTACACTCAATTTTTTAGCCGGAAACAGATACTGCCAGACAAATTCTTTGGCAGCATGACGATATTTTCTTGTAAGCGCAAAGGGAAGATAGACTTCACCATATCCAGCGACCAAATCTTGTTCATGCAGTTGTTTTACTCTAACAAGTTGGTTTCGCATGTCTTCCTGGATTGATTGAGGGAATAGGGTAAGGCGGTCTTTACCTCCTTTGGCGCCGTGCACATAGATTTTATTCCTGTCAAAATCGAGGTCTCCAACCCGCAACCGCATACACTCCATTAACCGCAGACCGCCGCCGTAAAGAAGCTTTGCCATGATCAAATGATTCCCCTGCATTTGATTTAAAACCAACTTCACTTCATCTTGCGTCATAACGACAGGTAAATGAGGATGTCTCTTAGCTTTAACCGGTTCAATGACTTCGCTGACTGGAATGTTTAGAACTTGATCATATAGAAAAATAATGGCGTTGTGAGCCTGTCTTTGTGTAGACGCCGAAACATCCCTGTCTACTGCCAGATGGCTTAAGAACGCTTCAATTTCACGCTTGCCCATGTCACGAGGATGCTTTTTACTGCCATGGAACTTGACATATCGTATAATCCAATCGCTGTAGGTTTTCTCGGTACGGTAGGCGTAATGGTGATAGCGCATCACCTGCCGGACTTGATCCATCAGTTTAATGTCAGGGTCTGGAGTGAATTTTTGTGAGGTTTTGTTCTTGTTTTTCATAGGCTTTTCTCTTAAATTTCCATATAACAAAGGGGTTAATTGAATATATGGATAACTTACAGGATATTTTCCACTATTTCAAGTAATGAATAATAATATATGGAATAATTTCCATGCTATAAGGGTGATATAGTGGAAACTTTTCCATAGATTGACAAGTTAGAAAGCCAATATGAAAATGAAACGCATCTTATTATTCTTTCTTTTTATTTTCTCTACTGAAAATGGTTTTGCTCAAATCATTGCTCCAGAAAATCCAGGTGCGTCAGGCTTTCCCGGTGGGTATATTTCCTTGGCAATACAATGGGGGAAAAATAATAATGGTGTATCGTTTCGGTCTTATCAAGCAACAGCCGGAATCGCCTTGCCCAATTCTGATAATATTCAAACATTCATTGGGCTTACGGTTGGAAAAAGAAAACTAAAAAATGATACAGAGTACGATTATTATGATTTACAGTTGTCTATTTCTCCTTATTCAGGATTAGGCATTGGCAAAGCAAAATTGGATGGGAATTTCCACAATAGAATAAAGGGGTGGTTAGGACTTGGACCTTTGATATACTCGGGAGATTGGCTGTATTTGCCTGATGAAAAAATCGCAAATGGTGGATTTATGGTATCTCTACCAGTAACTGTTGTATTTGGTAATCAATTTTCGCCATAGTTTTGGTGTATCAGAAATACAATTTGAAAGTTACTTTATTAATTTGCTTTCTAACACCCGTTCAACCGGACGTGAAACGATGGAAGCGTGATTTTGAAGATTTTGTGAAAATTTTAACCTAAATTTAATCATGAAAATTCAAAACCGAAAACTTTTCACGCAACTCACCTATTCCGTTAGAACCCAAAATAAATGAGTAATAATTAGTAGCCATATCGGCAGATCTCTCAAGGATAAATTCAGGTGGTTTCTTTTCAAAGTAAGCAATCTGTTGTTCGACTATATCACGAATAGATTCTGCCGGTATGCCTAATACTATATCAAGTTTTTTCTCCTGAAACATCTTCAGCTCTCTTTTTTGAGAATTTATGAAAGATGTAAAAATAGTATCCAGATAAGGTAATTGATTACCAAGTGTATCATATCCATGATAATTCTCGTTTCTCGTCAAAACCAAGAACTCTTCAGATTCACCGGTTTCTTTATTATCCTCCTCATACCAATCAAAGAAAACAAAAGGACCTGTTCCGATAGTCAGCATTTCGCCATATTTTTCCAAACCTTCCCTTGGAATAACAGAAACTTCCGGATAAGCCAAAATGTAAATGAAAGACATATTGGGTTTTGACAAAGTGATTTGCAATGTATAGTCATCAATAACTTTAACCCCTTCCAAATCAAAATTTGGCTTGCCTTTTTTGCTGGCTTCATAGAATTTATTAGCTCCTAAAACTCTATTCTTTAATGTTTGTGCAAACATTACATTTTCAATACTATCATTTATCTTTTGTGTGCATAGCATTTCAAAAGAAAATTTAAAATCCTGTGCAGTAACTTCTCTTCCTTTTCCATTAGGGAAACACGGATCATCATGAAAATATATCCCTTTTTTAAGTTTGAATGTATAAATTGTTCCGGTAGTATCAATTTCCCAGCTTTCAGCGATACTTGGTTTGATACTCAAGTCTTTTGAGCTTTTTTTAACCAAACCTTCATAAATTTGTGCTACAATGCGAGAAGATACCGCATCAATAATTGAATAAGGAAAAAGCGTTTGACATTCCTCATTTTCATTTAATTTAAAAGTACCACCGTATGCCCTGTTACCTTTTGCGATTCTTTTTTTTACTTCTACTTTACTTTCCGGTTGGGTGCAAGCAGAAAGTACAATGGACAGGGAGAAGAAAAATAGTAATGTTTTATTCATTTTTATTAATGTGTTTAGGGGGTGTGATATTTATAGGACTACTTATATTATTTTAGATAACACAAATCTTTGTGCTTTAATTCTGTTCAGGAAGTAAATCTTTGGTTAAATGATATATGGGAGGAGGATTCAGAAATATTTTTAAAAGCTCCTCATAAATTTAAATCTAAGACAGTATTGCAAGAGTGGTGTCAAAGTAAAGGTTTTGATTTGCCAGTCTATAAAATAATTGAACTCTCAAAGAAAAATGGAGACCTTAAGAGATTTTCTTGCGATATTTTTATCGAAGGATTAAAAGAATCATCTGCATTCGGTAAATCCCATAAACAAGCTGAAACTAATGCAGCTAAAGTTTTACTAGAA
>JADFPG010000026.1 GCA_022562455.1 Fidelibacterota bacterium
TTTTTACGAATTTCGTTTATACCGAAACGGGGCAGAAATTGATCGTGTTTCAATCGGCCGCCCTTTTATTGCTAAAAAACTTAAAACTGTTCTACCTGTCGAAAATGAAGATGGATTCAATTTATTATTAGGAAAATATTTTGGATTTGTTCTTCCCGCAATAAACAATGCTGAAACATTGGCAAAAGTATTGGCGGATAAAACCCATTTCTTAAAGGACGATGTGGTTGCAGAAGAATTAGCAGAAGAATCCGCAGGCTCCGGGCATATCCTTGGGTTTTATGATGCCTTTCAAAAATATCTGATTTCTGATCTAACGCGGGAAAATTTTGCGGACCTTTTTTCGCAAACTTTAACTTACGGTTTGTTTGCTGCCCGGACACGAGCTTCAAACGGTTTTAATCGAAAATTAGCCTACGAATATATCCCGGCAACTATTGGTATTCTTCGGGACGTTTTCAGGTTTGTTTCATCCGCGGATTTGCCTAAACCTTTAGAAGTCATGATTGACGATATCGCGGAAGTCCTGCAAAAAACGAATGTAAAGAAAATTCTTCAGGATTATTACCGTGACGGAAAAGGCGAAGACCCCATCGTCCATTTTTATGAAACATTTCTTAATCATTACGACCCCACCCTCCGGGAAAAGCGTGGAGTTTACTATACGCCATTGCCGGTGGTTCATTATATTGTTCGATCCCTTCATCATTTATTGAAAACAAAATTTGGCATGGAGGATGGATTTGCTTCCAAGGATGTAAAACTGTTAGACCCTGCAGGCGGAACACTCACCTTTCCTGTGGAAGCTATCAAAGTCGCTGTGGAAGAATTTGTTTCTAAATACGGTGAAGGCGGGAAACACAACCTGATCAAAAACCAAATTCTACAGAATTATTATGCCTTTGAACTCATGATGGCGCCCTATGCCATCGGCCACATGAAAATCGGCTTTATGCTGGAAGAGCTGGGTTATACAATGGAAGATGACGACCGCTTTAACCTGTTTCTTACCAATACTCTTGATATGGAAGACCTGGGACAGACCACCATACCCGGGCTGAACAGTTTAAGTGAAGAAAGCACGCTGGCCAGCAAAGTAAAAAAAGATGAGCCCATTCTTGTCATATTAGGCAATCCGCCCTATTCCGGTATTTCAGCCAATATTAATGAGTGGACGGAAAAGCTGCTGAAAAAAGATGTGGATGGGGCCCAGAGTTATTATACTGTGGATGGAAAACCTTTAGGGGAGAAGAAACTCTGGCTGCAGGATGACTATGTGAAGTTCCTGCGCTTTGCACAGTGGAAAATCCATAAAACAGGTTATGGTATGGTAGGTATGATTACCAACCATTCTTATCTGGACAATCCCACGTTCCGGGGCATGCGCCAAAGCCTGATGAACACTTTTGATGAAATCTACATTCTGGATTTGCACGGCAATTCATTAAAGAAAGAAACATGCCCCGACGGTAGTGCCGATCAAAATGTTTTTGATATTCGCCAAGGTGTGGCTATTGCGTTGTTTGTGAAACATAAACCTTGCGCCCCGATTTATCGGGGGAAACTTCCGCAAGGTTCAAAAGGGTGTAAGGTGGTTCATACCGATTTATGGGGTAAACGTAATCCAAAATATAAATGGCTGGAATCTCATTCTGTAATAAATAGCGGGTATAAAAAAATAGAGCCCAAATCCCCATGGTACTTTTTTATCCCAAGAGATGTGGAAGGAATTCAGGAATATTTAGAATGGCCATCTATTAAAGATATTTTCCCTTTGAATGTAACTGGCATTGTAACCGCCCGAGATAAGTTCGTCATCAATTTTTCCAAAAGAGAATTAGAAAATAAAATATTGCAGTTCAGGAATTTATCTTTACCTGATGAAACAATACGGCAAGCCTTTAAACTAAAGGATACACGGGGTTGGAAATTACCGGAAGCAAGAAAGAAAATTGCCAAAGATACAAATTGGAAGAATTATTATCAGGATGTTCTGTATCGGCCATTCGATAAAAGAACAATTTATTACACTGAATCCATGGTTGATTGGGGTCGTCCAGAATACATGCGCCACATGCTAGCGGGGGAAAATTTAAGTTTATGTTTTATGAGACAGTTTTCAGGAAATGTTCCTTACAGTCACTTTTTAATAACAGAGCATATGGTTGATAATAGAACCTTTTTTAGTAGCAAAGGAATAATTCAACAGGCACCCCTTTATCTTTACCCTGAAGAAAAAGAGAAAAAACCCAAATCCGGCGTACCGCTGATGATATTTGAGCCGGAAGTAACCTATGGGAAAAAAGGGAAACAACCCAATATCGCCCCGGAAATATTTGACATGCTCAAAGCTTCTTACGGTCGAATACCCACACCAGAAAAGATACTTTATTACATTTATGGTGTTTTTTACAGCAACAATTACCGGGAGAAATATGCGGAATTTCTGAAAATTGATTTCCCCAGAGTACCGTTTACAAAGGACATAGATGTGTTTAATGCCATGGCAAAACTGGGTCAGAAGCTTTCCGATTTGCATTTGCTAAAAAGTCCCGTAATAAACCGTCCTGTTTCCAAATATGAAGGCAGCGGAATCAATGATACCATCGAAAAACCGGTTTATAAAGAAGACGAACAGCGGGTTTACATTAACGCTGAAAAATATTTTTCCAATGTAAAACCGGACGTGTGGAATTACCACATCGGTGGGTATCAGGTTTTAGCAAAATATCTGAAAGATCGGAAAGGCAGACAAATGGATGATCCGCGCCATTACTGTAAAGTGGTAACTGCGCTGGAGAAAACGATTGAAATACAGAAAGAAATAGATAAACTGTATCCGGAAGTGGGAAAATCTCTGTGAACTCCCCGCCTGACAGATCACCATTTCGGGCAGGTGTGGCTGAAAAAATCAAACTCGGCGTTCTCGGATCTACTAAGGGAACCGACCTCCAAGCCATCATTGATAGGATTGCTAAGGGAGATCTGAATGCTTCAATTGATGTCGTCATCAGTAACAGGAAGAAAGCCTATATTCTTGAGCGGGCTCGGAATCACGGTATTAAGGCTATCTTTATCAGCCACAAAGGAAAAGAGCGGGAAGATTTCGATCGGGAGATGACTGACGTTCTAAAGTCAAAGGGTGTAGAACTAATTCTCCTCATCGGCTTCATGCGAATTCTTTCACCATGGTTCTGCCGATATTGGGAAAATCGCATTTTTAATGTTCATCCATCGCTGCTACCTAAGTACGCAGGCGGTATGGATATGAATGTCCACGAGGAAGTGCTCAAGAACAAAGACTCCGAAACCGGTTGTACCATCCACATCGTCACAGAGAAGGTGGATGAGGGTCCTATCGTTGTACAGAAAAAATGTGCTGTGAGTCCGGATGACACTCCGGAATCGCTGAAAGCGAAAGTCCAAGCGCTGGAGGGAGAGGCATTTATTGAAGCGATTAAAATGTTTCAATAAAATATTATTAGGTGAGTTCCGAACTGTTTGATATTGATATGACTCATTTTGCACTCCGATCTTATTATTTGCAAACGAGTTGAAAAAGTTATACATTATGGTATAACCAACTGAGCAGACAAAATGAAAATGAAAATTCATAATAAGGGACAAGTTGTCATTCCAGCTAACATTCGTAAGCAATTTGATCTGGATGTAGGTGATCTGGTGGAGGTAGAAACCGACGAGAACGGAATCCATCTATACCCAGTAAGGGATAACCTGTTGGAACTCAAAGGATGCATTCATGAGGAATTCAAAAAGTATGGATTCCCTTCGGAGGAAGACATTACAAGAGCTATGGAAGCAGGTATTAGCGAAGAATAGAAACCCTCGACGTCTAACCTATGAACTTGATTGATACTAATGTCATCCTTCGCTACCTAATAGGAGAAGAAGCGTCAACACCAGGAGTATTTGAGCTGTTTGATAGACTTATCAGGAATAAAGAAAAAGTGGAATGTCCCGTTATTGTCTTTTTCCAAATAATCTTTGTTCTCAAAAGTTTTTATAAGATCAAGATATCTAAGATAAGAAATATCATGCAGGATTTACTAAATATTCCTGGGTTTTATGTTCCTCAAAAACCAGTTCTCGCTTCTACTCTTGATATCTGGGAAAAACACTGCGGAGATATTGTTGATGCATACATTGTTGCATTATCCACCTCTGAGAGAGGACGCAAGATTTATAGTATGGATAAAGGTTTAGATAAAATGACCAATCTACGGGTGAATCTCTCATAACTTTGACTATTAGACTCAAGTTCATAAAGCCAGATTAGGCAATTACTAAATAATAACAAGAAATTTATAATTGATAAAGCATGATTATTTAAACACTATTAAGCGGGAACACTCAAACAGATAAATAAAATGGGATTAACCGTTCATTGGCAATTATCATTTGAGGGCGACAGCGAATCAGTAAAAAATATTATTGATGCTGTTTGCGAGAAGATAAATTCTACATCCTTTTCCGGTTCAAAAGAAACGGTACTTTACATAAAAAACGGACAATGTTTCTCCGCAGGACCCTGTGAGCGGACAACCTGTTGATAAACAGAGATTGGAATGGCTCATGTTCCTTGCTGATAAAAACAAAGGTGAGATTCATCTGCTTCCCGAAGAGATGTACGTAGCAATCGGTGATCCAGGTCCCGGTTCTGAAAAAGCCTATTTCTTTCTCGGTAGATATTCCTATGACAACCGATGGGAAGGGTGGGGTTTCTGTAAAACACAATACGCCGAACACTTTGTCGAGAGTCACGTATTACTGATCGAGTGGTTAGATGTGTTCCGAAAATCCAGAGTAAATATTGATGTTTTTGACGAAGGAAACTATTGGGAAACACAGGATGTTACCACTCTGCTGGGTGCATATGAACGGTTCAACACTGCATTGGATAGCTTTACCGGTGTGTTACAGAAATACGAGGCTAAAATAGAGGGGGCCGCTCCAGACTATGTCAAACATCGAAAAAACAAACTCAATTAATTTTACGGTTACACCTGAACACCCAACACTCAAACAATTTAACCTCGTATCCAGAAACTTCGGGACTACGGGGCAGGCACTTTAACACATTCTGATCCATGGAGTTCAATACTATAAAATGAACAATGAAATTATTATTGTAAAAACAGCGCTGATCTCCGTTTCCAATAAAGACGGAATTGTTGAATTCAGCAACGGATTACAGGACATAGGGGTAGAAATCATCTCCACCGGAGGCACGGCAAAAATTCTGCGGGATGCAGGTGTTTCTGTAATAAATGTGTCAGACTACACCGGTTTCCCGGAAATCATGGACGGTCGTGTGAAGACTCTTAACCCTCTGGTGGAGGGTGGAATTCTTGGGTTGCGGGATCAACATGCAATGGATGCCAAAGAGCACAATATCAAGTGGATTGACTTAGTGGTGTGTAATCTCTATCCTTTTGCTGAAACGATCCAAGATCCGGATGTAGCTCTGGACACAGCTTTGGAGAACATCGATATTGGCGGGCCAACCATGATTCGCAGCGCCGCCAAGAATGTCAGATGGGTCGGTGTGGTGATAGACCCCGCTGATTATAAGTGGCTGTTAGAGGAACTCAGGGCCGAGAGTGGACTTACGTTTGAAACTCGAAAACGTCTCTCCGCCAAAGCTTTTGGACATACCG
The DNA here is from genome assembly GCA_022562455.1 of Fidelibacterota bacterium. Classification (GTDB taxonomy): domain Bacteria; phylum Fidelibacterota; class Marinisomatia; order Marinisomatales; family SCKK01; genus SCKK01. The sequence continues at coordinate 5,679 of JADFPG010000026.1, forward strand.
CCCAATACGACACAATCATCCACAATTATCTGAAAGATGAGCCGCTCTCCGATGATTTCTCCCTGACATTTACCAAATACTACAATCTCCGTTATGGCGAGAATCCTCATCAGCAAGCCGCCGCCTACAAGGCACCTATCAGCACAGGTTCCACCATCCTCAACGCTACCATACACCAGGGGAAGAAACTATCGTACAACAACATTATGGATGCTGATGGGGCATTGGCGTGTGTGAAAGAGTTTTCTGAGCCGGCTTGCGTTGTCGTCAAGCACGCTAATCCGTGTGGTGTAGCGACAGGAGAGGATATCACCGACTGTTTCCAGCGAGCATTCTATGCCGATTCTCTCTCAGCCTTCGGCGGAATTGTCGCCCTGAACCGCACCTGCACCCTGGAAATCGCCGAGGCACTCAGGAAGATTTTCATCGAGATTGTCCTGGCACCGGATTTCGAAATCGGTGCGCTGGGACTATTTGCCAGGAAGAAAAAGCTTCGAGTCTTGGAGATAGGGAAATTCGGTGGACGCGAACAAAAGCTTGAATTCAAGTACGTAGACGGCGGCTTGCTTGTTCAAGACAGCAACGTGAACACATTAACACCTGAACACTTGAACACGGTAACAAAAATGACGCCTTCGGAACGGGAGATTGCTGATATGCTCTTTGCCTGGAAGGTGCTAAAGCACGTAAAATCGAACGCTATCCTCACAGCCAAGGACAACACCACTATCGGGATCGGTCCTGGCCAAGTCTCGCGGGTGGATGCCGTAGAGATCGCTGTGCGGAAATCAGGGGATAACCTGGACGGTGCTATCCTCGCCTCGGATGCGTTCTTCCCCTTTCGGGACAGCATTGACCGGATTGCGGATTGCGCCTGCCTGCCGGCAAGGCAGGGATTGCGGGCTGTGATCCAACCGGGAGGGTCCATCCGGGATCAGGAAGTGATCGATGCGTGTAATGAGCATGGCATTGCGATGGTTTTTACTGGTGTAAGGTGCTTTAAGCATTAAGCCTGTTGCCAATTCAACCAGTTTGGCGGATCGGTGACTGAAAAACCATCGGCGACCCGAAAATTGACGGGATCACTCACTCCGTCTCATACATCTCCTCAATCAAATGACCATACCGCTTCTCGATGACCGTTCGCTTTACTTTCAAGGTAGGGGTCACCTCTTCATCATCCTGGGACAGTTCTTCCTCCAAAATTCGGAACTTCTTAATCGTCTCAAATGAAGCCAACTGTTTGTTTAACCTATCAATTTCACCGGCAATCAATTCCGTCACTTCAGAAAGTTGAGACAGTTCCTTTTGATCAGAGTAAATTAGCTGCCGATCCCGGGCAAACTTGGTAATCTCATCCTCATCAAGGGTCAAAAGTCCCGTAAGGTATTTTCTCCGGTCGCCAAACACCATAAATTGACTGATGTATTTTGAAGTTTTCATCAGGTTTTCAATGTTTTGTGGGGCGACATTTTTTCCGCCAGCTGTAATGATGAGATCCTTTTTCCGATCAGTTATCCAGAGATAGCCATCCTCATCTATTCTTCCGATGTCTCCCGAGTAAAGCCAACCTGACTCATCAACTAACTCCTTAGTCGCATCTGCGTCGGCAAAATAACCCAAACAGATGTTTTCCCCCTGGGAAAGAATCTCGCCATCCTCTGCTATCCGCATCTTTGTACCTGGTAATGCTTTTCCCACTGAACCCAACCGATTGTCTTCAATAAAATTTACGGAGATTAAACCTGTGGATTCCGTCATTCCATACACTTCCAACACATTGAGCCCCACGCTCTGCATCCACTCCAGGATTGCCGGACTGATGGGCGCACCTCCTGAAATCAGAAATCGCAGATTACCCCCCATGAACTCTCTCACTTTTCTGAAAACAAGCCAATTCGCTAAGATATACCGAACGTGAAGCCACCAAGTGATTGGTTGGCGACTCAGTCGCAGATCTTTTTCACGGCTTCCTACATTCTCTGCCCAACGATAGATGATTTTCTGAAATGAAGTTGCATCATCGATAGCAGTCATGATACGGGCATGAAATTTCTCGTAAACTCTTGGAGTCCCGAAATGAAATGTGGGACCGACTTCTTTCATGTTGAAGATGAGATCATCCATGCTCTCAGCAAACGCAGTTCTGGATCCGCTGGCTAATTTCATGAACGACGCGACGATCCTTTCGGCAATATGAGCCATGGGGAGGTAGGCAATGGAGAGATCATCGGGAGAAAGATCGAGAGATGTTGTAATCTGTCTCGCAGTGAATAGAATATTCTTGTGAGAAAGAACTACCCCTTTCGGCGGTCCAGTCGTGCCGGAAGTATAAACAAGCGTGGCGGGGTCGTCCGGTTGAATCTCATTACGAACTGAGCTTACTTTAAATTCAGATACCGGTCCGTTCTTGTCCGCAAGAAGGTTCTGAAACGGAACCACCCGCTCGTCCTCGCATTGAAATTTCTCAAACACAATAGCGATTCTCATCTGCGGAACCTGCCCCCAGATTTCAAGCAGTTTGTCGAGTTGTTCCTGATCCTCAAGAAAAACCCCGGTGCAACCGGAATGATGGATGATATACTCGCATTGCGCTGATGTGTTGGATTGATAGATAGGCACTGTTACTGCGCCACAACTCATGATTGCCATGTCGGCTATCGTCCATTCCACACGAGTTGTGGATAAGATTGCGATTCGATCTCCCTGGGAAACTCCCATTAAAAGGAGTCTTTCTGCTGCTGCATCTACTTTCTCCAGGTACTTCCGCCATGTGATGGGTTTCCACCAGCCTTGCGCCTTGTGATAGAGGGCATCTCTCTCAGGGAAATGCTCGGCCCACCACACCAATAAACCGGGAACACTTTGGATTGTATCCGGAGGGCTCTGACTCATTGCCTCCCCCAGATCTTCGCCCGTTTTATATACTTCCCTTTCCCTTCACCCAGGTAAGATTCCCGTACCAGTTCCTCCTGCCGAACCTTCTCAGGATTCCCACTCAAAAAGATTCTCCCATTCTTCAAAACATAGGCGTAATCACAAATATCCAGAGCCAAATTCACATTCTGTTCCACCAAAAGAATGGTGAGACCATCTTCATTTAACCTTTTCAGGATGTGAAATATCTCCTGAACGAGTTTGGGTGAAAGACCCAGGGAGGGTTCATCTAAAAGAATAAGTTTTGGTTTGGACATCAATGCCCGGCTGATGGCAAGCATCTGCTGCTCACCCCCTGATAGAGTTCCTGCATACTGAGCCAATCGGTCCTTGAGCAGTGGGAAATAGGAAAACACCGTTTCCATCCCATCGTGGGAGCGCTGGGTGTAAGCTCCCAACTTCAGATTTTCTTCAACCGTCAGTTCGCTAAAAATAAGCCTTCCCTGGGGGACATGGGCAATTCCTGCCTGAACGATACGATCGGTATCCAACCTCTCGATGCGCTGTCCGCGAAAGATGATTTGACCATATTCGGCTTCTACAATCCCACTGATAGTCCTGAGGAGTGTGGTCTTCCCAGCGCCATTGGAGCCGAGCACAGTGGCAATCTGTCCTTCCGTGACTGCTATGGTGATCCCATGAAGAACCTTTATTTTCCCGTAAAAGGTCTCGAGTCCGCGAATTTCAAGCAGTGGCATTTTCTTTATAGGTCGAGCCTAAAAACACTTCAACGACATCACGATTGACCTTTACTTCTTCCGGTGTTCCTTCTGTTAGTGTCTCCCCGGAACTAAGTACAACGACGCGATCAGAGATGGACATAACCAGGCTCATGTCATGTTCTACCACCAACACCGTAATTCTCAAGTCGTCACGGATGTCTTTGATGATTCGTCCCATTTCCATCGTCTCCTGCTCATTCAGTCCGGCTGCCGGTTCATCCAAAAGGAGTAATTTCGGTTGCATCACCAACGCTCGAGCGAGCTCAACAAGTTTCTGAATTCCAAATGGAAGACCCGCTGGTCTGCTGTGCTCAAATCCGGAAATCCCAAGGAAATCAAGTACCTCCAGCGCTTGAAACTCCTGCCGTTGACGTTCGTCTCTGGAATAGATATTCTTCAATGCATCCTTTGTGGTTACGTGGCTATGATTTCCCACCATCACATTTTGTAAAACCGTCATATACGGGAAAAGCTCCAGATTCTGAAATGTTCTAGCAATGCCCAGTTCAGCAATCACATGGGGTGAAACATGGGTAATTTTCCTCCGATTAAAAGATATATATCCCTTATCAGGTTTTACAAATCCTGATATGGTGTTGAAAAAAGTAGTTTTCCCTGAGCCGTTGGGTCCGATGATGCCCAAGATTTCTCTGTCGTTAACAGCGAGAGAGAAGCCGTTGAGGGCAACCACCCCTTCGAAACGGACGGTGAGGTTTTGTGCTTCTAACAATGGCGTCACGGATGTAGTGGACTAATAAAGCTAAATTCTTCGTAACTATTCAGCCTATCCGCCATCTGGCGGAAAGGCCAAGGCATAGGCTAAGGCTAAGAATTGACGATTGAAAATAGAAAATCCTTCGCCTGCCTGTCCGTCGTAACGGTAGTGTAGACTGGTACCTTAGCCTAAATAGTTATAATCCTTCTATCAATTTTCCCCGATAAACCCAGTTACCGGCGTGGGCGCCCCATCTTTTACCTGAAGAATGATGGTTTTGTTTCCACCGGCTCTATCATCAGGGGCGTAGGTCAACGAGGGGTGCGGGCTTCCCTGAAAGTCCTTTATTTTTTCCATCCCTTCAATGAGACCTTCACGTGTCAGGTCTTTCCCTGCTAATCTTAATCCCTCAACCAAGACCTGGGCGGCAGCAAAACCGTAGAAATTGTAGAAACCCATCTTATGTTCAGGGTCATGTTTTGCCAATAGATCCCGGTACAAGTTTGCCGAAGGATGATCCGGATGCTGGGGAGGAACCATGTAGATATTCGTGATGAATCCTTCCCCTGCACTGCCAGCCGCCTGGGCGATTCTGGGATCCGATGCTGGAGCAAATCCGAGGAACTGAGGACGGTAATCCATAGCTTCTGCCGTTTTCAATACGTGGACAGTTTCCATTACCAGCGCCAGAAAGATGTGAGTGGCGTTTGCATTTTTTAGACTGGTCAACTGAGGTCCAAACTCAGGCGCACCCCCACGCTGGAATGGTTCTTCCCCGACTACCTCCCAACCTTGAGCAGCAGCACCTTCCCGGATTCCTTTCAAGCAATCCTTGCCAAAATCGTCGTCCTGGTAAATGACGCCCACCTTTACGTCTTTATCTCCCCGGCTTGCTATATATTTACACATGATTCGTCCCTGTGCATCATACGGGGTATCCGTGGCAAAGACATACCGCTTGAACGGATTGGACATGGTACTGGAATTCGTTGCCGGTGCAATGAGGGGAACCTTCTGCTCCTCCACAAGATTGAATAGCGCTGTTGCGGTGGCTGTTCCGATCACATTGAACAGACAGAAAACCTGATCCAGATCAAGCAGTTTCTTGGCTGCTGCCAGACTCATGGCAGGATTATACTGATGATCCTCCGTGATCATTCTGATCTTTCGCTCATAGATTCCACCTTCTTCATTCACATATTTAAAATAGAGTTCGGCACCATGTTTTATCTCCGACCCAAGAAACGCCATGGGACCGCTTAGATCCTGTATATTCCCAATAAGTATTTCCGAATCGGTTACTCCCGGCGATGCTTCTCTACCGCCACAGTTCATAAACACGATCAACCCCACTAAAAACATAAGGGGCAACATGAATTTCTTTTTCATCACCTTCTCCTTTCGATTTTTAAAATGGATAAACATTGACTGCACTGTAATAATCTTACTCTCGACTGCATAACTTCTCACAAAATTGACGGAAAGTCAAAACATAAGTAACTGTTTCGGAAATTCAATGTTTTTCATCGAGAAAATTAGTTATTGGTTAATTGGTAATCTTAACTCGCTACTCTACTGCTCACCACTCACCACTCACCATTTCCTCAGCCTTCCTGCCCCGTAGGGAGCTTTTGTGACCATACGGGGAGCCTCAACCTTTTCAATCAATCCATCTAATGAAATGACGATGGATCAATTCGCGTAGCTATGTTCTTATTCGTCACCACTGACTTTTCTTCCTCTGCTTTGGATTAAACGGAAACAGTCTCCAATAAATCCGTATTTTCAGCCACCTACCATAAAGTCCCATGGGCTCAAACAGAATAAAAAAGAGCATAATCAAACCAAACCCGATGGCCTGAAGATCATTGAATTGAGCAATTCCCTCAGGGAAAAAGTCTTTTGCTATACGAATCAGTTCAGGCAAAAATGTGATGAACAGGGCTCCACAGACTGCACCATAGACAAATCCAATACCCCCCACAATTACCATCACCAAAAATTGGATGGAAAGGAGGATGCTGAAATAGTCCGTGGTAATAAAACGTTGTGTGTGTGCAAATAGAGCGCCAGCCAATCCTGCATAAAAGGCGCTAAGGGCAAAAGCAAACACTTTGTATTTGGCGGGATTGATTCCACTTGCCTGAGCCGCCTCTTCGCTATCCCGGATTGCAACAAAAGCCCGTCCTATTTTTGTCGCCGTTAATCGCCTGGCAAAAGCAACAGCGAGGAAAACTGTAATATAAACGATATAATAGTGTGAAAAATCGGACGTAAGCCGGAGCCCAAAGAAAATAGGTGCCGGAACAAAAATTCCGTTTGAACCTCCTGTCCACACATCTAACTCTAGGATGATGCGTTGAATAATCACACCAAATCCCATGGTAGCAATCGCAAGATATAACCCGGAAAGGCGCAGAGCAGGGAAACCCAGAATAACGCCCGTAATCATGGCTGCCATTGCCGCTGCGGGGACAGAAAACAGAAACGGCCAATCAAAATGGACAGTCAGCACAGCCGATGTGTAAGCGCCTACCGCCATAAAAGCAGCATGCCCCAACGAAATTAATCCTGTATAACCGGAGAGGAGATCCAATCCCACTGCCACAATGATGGCAATTCCAGCCAGATTGAAGACGTAGGTAAAATAGGTGTTCAGGGTAAAGGGAATCAGGAGTGTGATCCCAATTAAAACCGGTATCCACCAGATTTTCTCATCCGCATACCGCGACTTCATACCCGCTTCCTCTTTTTTACTCCCAGAATTCCTTCCGGGCGTATGAGCAAAACCAAGATCAGTACCACCCAAGGAAAGATGTCATAGACCGCTGTAGGAAGGTAGACGATAGCCATGCTTTCAAGAATTCCTAAAGAAACACCCCCTACAATCGCTCCAGGCAAACTGCCGAACCCTCCCAGCACCGCCGCCGGTAGAGCCTTCATCCCAAATCGAATACCAATGGTCGGATGGAGTCCCGATTGGGGTGCAATGAGAATCCCCGCCACTGCGCTTACAATACCCGATACAATCCATACCACCATATATACTCTCTTAATGGGAATCCCCATCAATTGGGCTGCTACAGGGTCTTCAGAAGTCGCTTTGATACTCGTACCTAAAAGGGTGAACTTCAAAAAAAGATAAAACACTACCACCAACCCCAGCGTTACAAGAATGATCAGTCCCTGATAGGGAGACATTTTGAACCAACCGAAATCCTGAAGAATCATGCTTACAGGTGCATCAATATATTGGTCTTCATGGGACCAGACGATCCCTGCAATACTCCTCAACAAAATGGAGAGTGCAATCGTCGCCATTATCTGGGCAAAAATAGGCTTCCCAATCAAAGGGCGACTCACAAGAAGGTTCATTCCAACACCTAAAAAGGCGGCAAAAAGTAATGTCCCAGCTACCGCAAGGAAGGTTCCTGTTCCGCTTAAAGAGAGTGTGAAAAATACATAAGCTGAAAGCATCATCATTTCACCCTGAGCAAAGTTTATGATTTCAGTGGCTCGGTAAATTACCACCAGCCCAAGTGCAACCAGGGCATAAACAGACCCAAGGGTCAAACCGTAGATAATAATTTGAATATCCATTAGGTAGAATAGTGTGTTATGCTAATTATCATTGAGAGATTTCTTCTAAGAATAGATAAAAATCGATAAGAATTTATCTTTTTTTTTATTGATTCGTGACTGTTTTTACAATACAGGTTAATCATCCTGAATTTCTTAGCACAAAGCCACTAAGTTCACAAAGAATGCTAAGAAATAGTAACAGGTGCGCCGAACTTTGTCCAAAGGACCATAGGAAGAAGTGCGTCGTAACTAAACACCCTTAAATCTATAGCTTTGATATTATCTGGTGTTTTTCTTTTGGAAGTGTCGGCAAACAAAAAGCATTGTTATTCCGGCGAGATTTGGAAGCCATACCAAAGGCTGACCCCAAGATATTCCATCCACAACAAATGAAGACAACGGCCAGAATATCTTCACAGGAAAGTAATCGAGGGTATGAAAGGGGAAATCGAGGAGAATATGAAAGAGCCACCCCAACATGGCAAAAGCGATGGATTTGCTGAATATTGCAACAATTCCGATAGATAAGAATGCGATGACGAAACTGTGGCTGAAATTATAGTTCATCGAAACCCAACCCGGAATAATTTCTAATGGAGGTGGTCCCGGTTCTATGGTTCCTGATAAGATCCGAATAACGAGAAATGGTCCGAAGGAAACAAGGTCCGGCATAGCTCCAAAGATAACTGCAATCCACGGACGTCCTCGATAACCAAACAATCCATATCCCCACAGTGTATGACTAAACGTATCCATATCAGTCAGTAATTAGAACAGAGCCATCGATAATTAAATCTTATGTGCAGCATCCTGTGGATAAAAGCGTGTTTTATCCTTAGGGCCAAACCGGCTAAATCCCTCAGTCCGCCAGCTGTCGGATAGCCCAACGCTCCTTTCCTACCCGAGGTCAGGGGGGATCCCGTACACGCAGTGTCGGGGTGCCTTCGCCTGAATAGTTACGTCTACTTTATCAGTAGATAAACTGTTGAATGTCATAGATGGAAACAGAAACGCCTTTGGGGACCATCTGTTTTACCGCTGCTTTGAATTCTGTTGACATGGTTCTGATGTCCAATCGAGTCGGTACTTCTATTCCTCTTGTTTCCATGGTGCTACGGTATTGGGGATTTGTCTCGTAGAACTCTGATATGTAAATGATATCGCCACTATCTAATGGAAGACGTTTTACCAACTTCAGAGAATCCTCGAGATGCTTCTGACGGAAGAATTCTCCGCCCGCTCCCACTAAAAAAATTATCCCCAATCGAACGCCTCCCATCTTTAAATGGTTGGATAACTCGAGGATATCATCTGTTAGCTGGGGTTTATGTAAAAAGTCCAGCAGCTCCGAATTCCCCGACTCCACGCCCAGATATACCCGCTCTAATCCAAGATTCGCTAAGGTGGAAAAATCCTCTGTTGATTTCTTAGTGCCCGTAAAGACATCGATAAAGGAATAAAGCCGGGGAATGTCTGGGAATTTACACCGGATCAAATCAAGAAAAGTGACCAGTTTTTTCTGAGGGATTACCAACGCATTGGCATCTGCGAGGAATATGGACTTTCTCAGCTTTATTCCTTCTCCAAAGAACGATTTAACATCCTTGAAATGGTGTTCAACTTCCTCCACAGTCTTTATGTGAAATGGTCGATCCCGGTAAAAATTACAAAAAGTACATTGATTGTAATTGCACCCCTCCGTGATTTGTAACACCAGAGCCATATACTGGTCAGGAGGGAGAATGGAGATTGGAAGATAGATACGAGAAAACCGCTCACCACTCTCCGTCAGTCTGGTTACATCCATGTCTAAAACCTTCCGGACGTAAAACTGAAACGAGACAGGTAGCTCAGATTCTACACGTTTCAGGAACGTTTGACCTTTCTCTAACAGTCTCTTTGCTTCATCCATAGAAATTGGATTTACTTCGCGATAGGTCTCTCCATTAAACCTGCGGCGCGTTTTCTTGAAAAAATGATTGTCCAGCGTTCGTCGATAATTAATCCCATTCACATACATCCCAATTAGTCTCCCCTCAAGATCAAACGTCCACAGATTGTTTTGTGGCTCTTCAAAAATATTCAGGGCGTGGGGTTTCAGCGTGACCGTAACGACCTGGTCTTTGTCTATAATGATTCTTTGAATATTGGCACTCATAATCGTGATATTTCCTCGATATCTAAGTTAGTCGTTGTGGTCGAAATTATCAAAGGATGAAAGTAAAACAGAGAAAAGCTCGTGCGTTCTATACAAGTGGTAAAGATTATAAGTTCAGGAAGAATGTGCAATGCCCCGACGAGTCGGGGGAAGTGCATCACACATTTATCTTATTAGCGCATCAGAGATTTTATGATCTTATCGGCAGACTTTCTTGAGACTATTCTGAGTACTAAAACGGTTTTGTCTTCAATCCCATAGAAGACACGATATGAATCGTACTCACCGTCTACCCTCAACCGGTAGCAAGGGAATTTGACACCTTTAATCCTTTTTATCGTTTTGCCAGTAGGAAAAGGATCCCGACATAGTGTTTCTGATTTTCTGAGGATTTTCTTTCTATCGGGAGCAGGAACTCTTTTCAGATCTTTCTGAGCTCTTTTGGAGAATTCAACTGCGAATGGTTCTAAGGTCATTCATCTTGAGAAAGCAATTCATATAAAGAGACTGTCTCATTCCTCAGAAGTTCCGCTTTAGCCATCTCAAATTCATTTTCCAAATCAAAATGCTTCGCAAGAATGAAGTCCTCAATATCGTCTTCGGCAAACTCTGAAAGCAGTGCAACAGGATGACCATTTTTCGTAATGACGATGTCATCCCCATTCGACGATAATGAAATATACTTTGAAAGCGAACGACTAAACTGTCTAATAGTAATAAATTTCATGGTAAGTGTCCTTACTATTGTACGTACAATTTATGCAGAATTGTTACGAGATTCAAAGACAAATCTCCATCCCAGGAGTAGCTTGGATACCGCATGAGATGGTGAGGACAATCCTCGCCAGCTAACCTTGCAACTCAGACAGGTTCACATACAGATCCAGCGATCCCGGATTCATCAGAGCATCCCTGTTTAGAACCTCGTCACCATGAATAATTTTCTTCACAGCAATTTCCACCTTCTTCAGATTGATGGTGTAGGGGATATCATCGATAGGTAGCACTTTGGCTGGCACATGCCGAGGGGAACATTAAGCCCGAATGTTTTTTTTTAATTTTATCTATCAGTTCGCCAGTCAATTTGTTTCCTTCTTTCATTTTTACAAACAGGATGACACGTTCATCTCCCTGCCAATTCTGACCCACTACAAGACTGTCATTTACATCCTGTCTGAATTGATCCATTTGTGAATTTGAAATGGATTTCTTGCCAGGTTGCCACATGATCTCGGTCATCGTTTTCTCCTTCGAAAAATTTAAACAGATGGTAATGTTTACCCATCACAAAATCAAGAACTCCTTGTATTGTAAAGATTCCATTCGTCAATAAACGTATGGAACCTTTTTTAATAGGCAGTTTCCTAAAGAAATACGGTTTGAAACTCCTCACCTCCTCTCTAAATTCGTAGCCATTCTAAGCGACTCAATCTTACATATCTTTGGGTTGGAAAAGAAAAACGATTGTGGAAATACTTTAAATAAGGATTGAAAATGACAAAAAAATTCGTTTACGTTTTTGGTGATGGTCGCGCCGATGGCGATGCAAAGATGAAAAAGCTTTTGGGGGGAAAAGGCGCCAATATCGCTGAAATGACCAACCTTGGCATTCCGGTTCCTCCGGGGTTCACTATAACTACTGAGGTCTGCACCCACTTCTATAAGTACGACAAAAACTATCCATCTGAATTAAAAGACCAGGTCTCCCAAGCCCTACAATACACAGAAGCCATCATGGGTACAAAATTTGGAGACACTGAGAAGCCTCTCCTTGTTTCCGTCCGTTCGGGCGCCGCCGTTTCCATGCCCGGAATGATGGAGACCGTCCTGAATGTAGGTCTCACCACTGATACCATATCAACTCTCATCAAAAAAACAGACAACCCCCGCTTTGTATATGACTCCTATCGCCGTCTCATCATGATGTATTCGGATGTCGTTATGGAAAAAGCAGCCGAAATTCAACCCAAAGACGGAATTGGTATTCGTGAACGGCTGGAAGATTTGATCGAAGAAAGAAAGAAAGAAAAGGGAGTCACTTTAGACACCGATCTGGATGCAAACGACTGGAAAGAACTTTCAGAAGCGTTTAAAAAAACCGTCAACGAAGTTTTGGGAAAAGAATTCCCTGACGATCCTTACGACCAGTTGTGGGGGTCTATCGGGGCTGTGTTCCGTTCATGGAATGGCAAACGGGCAATTTCCTACCGTCGAATCGAAGGACTCCCTGGCGAGATGGGAACGGCGGTGAATGTCCAGGCAATGGTCTTTGGCAATACGGGAGATGACAGCGCCACAGGCGTCGCCTTCACACGTAATCCTGCAACCGGTGAGAATGTCTTCTTTGGTGAATGGTTATCCAATGCCCAAGGCGAGGATGTGGTGGCAGGAATCCGCACACCGAACCCCATTAACATTCAAGGAAAAACTGATGAAAACCAGCAACTCTCATCCCTTGAGGAGGCAATGCCCGGGCTATACAGCCAGCTTGATGACATCCAGAAAAAATTAGATACTCACTACCGGGATATGCAGGACATCGAATTCACCATCGAGAATGGACGTCTTTGGATGCTCCAGACCCGGGTGGGAAAGCGGAATGGAATAGCGGCGATGAAAATAGCTATAGATATGGTCGAAGAAGGATTGATTACAAAGGAAGAGGCTTTAATGCGAGTAAAGCCCTCCCAATTGGATGAACTTCTCCATCCCATGTTGGATCCCGAAGCCGAAGCCTCTGCCGAAGTACTTGCCAAGGGTCTTCCTGCTGGTCCTGGGGGAGCCACGGGACAGATTGTCTTCACCGCCGATGATGCGGAAACGTGGGCGAAAGACGGAAAGAAAGTTATCCTTGTCAGAAATGAGACTTCACCGGAAGACGTCCACGGAATGCATGCAGCAGAAGCTATTCTCACCGCCAAAGGGGGGATGACCAGTCACGCCGCTCTGGTCGCCAGAGGATGGGGGAAATGTTGCATCGTAGGGTGCAGCGCTCTACACATTGACTGGAAGAAAAAGACGCTCCAAGTGAATGATCAAATTCTGGAGGAAGGAGACTGGGTCACACTCAATGGTACTAAAGGAAATGTCTATACCGGACAATTATCTCTTGTGCCCACAGATCCACTGCGTAACGAATCCTTCCTTAAGCTGATGAGACTTGCAGATGAAGTCCGAACTCTTGGTATTCGAACCAATGCTGAACGACCGGAAGACGCCGAACAGGCGCGAACCTTTGGCGCGGAGGGGATTGGCCTCTGTAGAACTGAACATATGTTTTTTGATCCGGAGCGCATTATGGCTATGCGTCAGATGATTGTCGCAGAGACAGAGGGTGATAGACGAAAAGCGGTGATGAAGCTTCTTCCTTATCAGCGGCAGGATTTTTATGAGATTCTTAAAGCGATGGAGGGTCTTCCAGTAACTATCAGACTGTTAGATCCACCACTGCACGAGTTCGTCACTCTCACCGATGAACAGACCACTGAACTCGCAAGGGAGCTTGGAGTAGGCGAGGAAAAGCTGAAAGCTCGAATCAATGCTTTGCATGAATTGAACCCCATGTTAGGACATCGAGGTTGCCGACTGGGAATTGCTTATCCCGAGATCACGGAAATGCAGGCACGAGCCATCTTTGAAGCAACGGCACAACTGACTAAGGAAGGTGTCAAAGTATTGCCTGAGGTTATGATCCCATTAGTGGGTTCAGCAACAGAATACGATCATCAGGAAGCGATTGTGCGGAAAGTAGCCGATAAAGTGATGGGAGAAACCGGCATAGAATTCCCCTACCTCGTGGGGACCATGATTGAAATTCCGAGAGCTTGCCTGACTGCCGATGAGGTGGCTCAGAAGGCGGAGTTTTTCTCTTTTGGTACGAACGACCTGACACAGACCACCTTCGGCTTTTCCCGGGACGATATCGGTGGATTTCTCCCTACCTACTTAGAAGAAAAAATCCTTCCTCACGATCCATTTCAATCGCTGGATCAGACAGGTGTAGGAGAACTAATTCGCATTGGTATTAAAAAAGGACGGTCCGTGCGAAAGGATTTGAAGATCGGTATTTGTGGTGAACACGGGGGTGATCCCGATTCCATCGATTTCTGCCATCGGGTTGGCTTGGATTATGTGAGTTGTTCGCCATACCGGGTCCCTATTGCCAGGTTATCAGCGGCGCAAGCGGTGATACGAAATATGTAAAACAGGTATCTTGCCTTTCTACAGCCTTATCGAGGGCTATAACTGTATGATTGGTAATCTTCAAGGTTCAACAAACCTCAAAGATTACAAGAAATCGTAGGAGTGTTACTCATGTATTCTGTTGGAAACGAGCAGTTATTGGAACAAAAACCTCTCGCCCTCTACTGCTCCCGACAAATTCCCCTTTCTGTCTACCAGCCAGCACTCGAACTTGTCCAGAATCTAATGGCTCAACAGATAACTTTGGCAGGAGGGTGGCAGTCTTCTTTAGAAAAGGAGGCACTAAAACTGAGGAAGCCCGGTTCTTCCTCAAATATCATCTACTTTTTGGCAAAGGGGATCCAGAGCTTCAAAGTCCATCAATCTCTCAGGTCTGATTTGGATAAGGGGAAAGTCCTGATTGTTTCCCTCTGGATGCACAAGGAACGAATTGATAAACAGAAAGTAAAGGATAGAGATAATCTTATACTGGACAAACTCGAACGATTCCTATTCCTCCACATTGGAGAAGGAGGAAATCTTGAAGAATTGTTTTATCGGTGCTTATCTTTGGACAAAGAAATCTATATTCTGGACCACTTTTCAAATCATAAGTGGTTCAATCCTGAATTAACTCCAATTTCTGAAAAAGATGTGGAGATGTTGTTCAATTGAAAATGGTTCCTAGAACAAACTACTAGTTTGTTCTGCTCAATCCATCAGTTAACGGATAGAGCTACAGTCACACCACCGAACCCCCGTCCACACTAATCACCGTACCCGTGATATAGCTGGCATCGTCACTGGCAAGGAAGCAATAAGTAGCAGCCACTTCTTCCGGTTGCCCCATCCGTTTTAGCGGTACGTGTTGGAGCGAAGCAGTTAAAACTTCCTCGGGAATATCTTTTACCATGTCTGTCTGAATAAATCCTGGCGCTACAGCATTCACCCGGATGTTGTATTTCCCTAACTCCCGAGCCCAGACCTTGGTCATCCCGATAATGCCCGCCTTAGATGCCACATAATTGGTCTGTCCAAAATTCCCATATAGGGCAACTACCGAGGCAGCATTTAATATAACACCGTATTCTTGCTCCCGCATTATAGTTGCTACCTCTTGAGTACAAATAAAAGTACCTTTCATATTCACATTGACTACCCGATCGAATTGCTCATCCGTCATCTTTTTCAGTGTAACATCATCAATCACACCGGCATTATTTACCAAGACATCAATCCTTCCAAATTTCTTCATCGTCTCAGAAACCATTTTCTGCACGCTTTCTCTTTTGCTGATGTCCACTTGAACAAAAAGCGAATTCCCACCACTTTCCGCAATCATGTCAGACACAGCCTTCCCAGTTGTTGAATTATATTCCGCCACTACTACTTTGCTTCCTTCATTGGCAAACCGAATTGCTGTAGCTTTTCCTATCCCCTGGCCTGCTCCGGTTACAACAACGATCTTATTTTTCAATCCTTGCATTTTATCCTCCGTTTCCTGGTGAAAATTAAAGCGTATAGGTTCGAGACATCCACCCTTTTTTCTTTCACGTCATCTCATTAACTTTATATCGATTTGAAACGACTTATCCTCACACTGCTTATTATCCCCATTCATCTATTCGGCCAGGGCGATATCTATTTCTCTCCCGTATTTGATGTGTCTGAGGTGAAAATGGGACTCCAGTCTATCAGTCAAAACGATCTGCGTGCACATATAACATTTTTATCTTCCGATCCTTTGGAAGGTCGGGAGACAGGAGAAAAAGGTTTACAGATAGCTGCGGAATATATCGCCTCACAGTTCAGAAGATTAGGTCTTACTTCATTAAATCCGGATGGATCTTATTTCCAAAAATATGAGCTGTTGAAAATTAAGTTTAAGAGCGATCCCCAATTTTCACTTATCTACCAAGAGGGGAGTGGCACTGTAAAAGAAATATTTAGTTACAGAGAAGATTATTTTTCTTCTTCACGGGGGATTGTAAACGGTTTAGAGGTTAAAGCTTCTTTGGTATTCGCCGGTTATGGGATCACTGCACCTGAATACGAATACGACGATTATGCAAATGTGGATGTAGCCAGCAAGATTGTGCTGATTATCGATGGAGAACCTGATATTAGCGAGGATATCTTTAAAGGAGATGAAGACACTCATTATTCAGATATTCGTGAAAAGTTGAAAAGAGCAAAAGAGAAAAAAGTAGCTGCTCTTTTGGTTGCCTCCAATCCTAAGAAGGGAGAGATCTTTTCAGACAAATACAAACGATGGAGGCGTTGGCTTCGACGGGAAACCATGTTACTACCTTCCTCCGAAAAATCGGTTCCCCTTTTTATTATTAGCAGTAGAACGGCAGATCGGATTCTTGCCAATACCGGTAATTCTCTCCGAGATTTGCAAACTGAGCTGGAAAATGATGGAAAATCGAATGCTCAGGAGCTCCCTGACCGGTACGTTCACTTTATTCTTGAAATAGAAAAGACAAGTATCATTACCCAAAATGTGGCAGGACTATTTCCGGGCGTTGATCCGGAAGTAGGGCATGAAACGATTGTTATTTCGGCTCACTATGACCATCTGGGTGTGGATGATAAAGGCTCTATCTGGCACGGAGCGGATGATAATGGAACCGGAACTTCTGCAGTGTTGGAAATTGCCGAGGCAATTGTATGGAATACAACACCACCAAAACGAAGTTTTTTGTTTCTTGCCGTCTCCGGAGAAGAGAAAGGTCTCTTAGGCTCAAAGTTTTATACCACTCAGCCTTTACTTCCTCTCGATAACACAATTACTGATCTTAATATCGACATGATCGGTCGAAATGCCCCCGACAGCGTCTATATAATCGGATCAAATATGATCAGCGAAGATCTCCATGAGATCAATGAGTACGCATCAGGAAAGATCGATAATCTGTTTCTTAATTACTTGTACAATTCACTTGATGATCCCAACCGGTTTTATTATCGAAGTGACCACTACAACTTTGCTCAATATGGAATTCCTATCATCTTTTACTTTGCAGGCATTCATAAGGATTACCACAAACCTACTGACACAGCAGATAAAATCGATTATGCAAAAACGGAAAAAATTGCGAGGTTGGTGTATTTAACAGGGTGGGGAATATCACAAAATGATGTGCGACCGCGTAAAAATGCCGGGGAATATCCCGAAATTCCGGATAGGATTAAGTATTAAGTCTTATCAAACATGAAATCCGTCAGTTGACGGATGTCATGTTTTAATTTTATCCAACAACTTCTTTAAAAATACGTCTGAAATTCTCCCCCAAGATCTTTCTCACGTCCTCTTTAGAATAACCACGGTGGAGAAGTTTTCGTGTGATCACCGGCATTTTGGTACAATCCTCCAACCCCTTGGGAAGCACAGACACGCCATCAAAATCGGATCCCAATCCCACATGGTCAACGCCTACTAATTTTGCGATATAATCGATGTGGTCAATCAGTGCATCCACCGTGGGGGCTGCTTTCGCTAATTCCTCCCCAAGGATTGCCATGCTTCCGTACCAATAATCATCGGATTCCTCGTCATATAGTGCTTTCAACGAATCCAACTCCCTTTGATGAGTTTCCTCAATCGCATCAGCCTTGTCTTTGAAGGTACTGTCCAAAAAGCCCGGATAAAAATTCACAAACACGACACCGCCGTTATCTCCAATGGCTTTTAGCTGGTCATCTTTAAGGTTTCGAAAATGGGGGCAAATAGAATAAACACAAGAATGGGACGCGATGATAGGCTGGGTAGTTGTTTCTATCACATCCCAGAATGCCTGTTCACCCAAATGGGATACATCGATCATAATTCCGAGTTCATTGCATTTTTTCACGACTTTGCGGCCAAAGTCTGTTAGTCCTCGAAAAGGGATGTCCTCATTCTTGGTCTCATCAAGAGCGGAAGTGGCCCATGGTGTAGAGTTATTCCAAGTGAGTGTCAAATACCGCATCCCACGACGATAGAGGCGAATGAGGTTTACCATAACGTTTTCAATGGCATGTCCACCTTCAACCCCAATGATTCCTGCCAATTTCCCTGCTTTCTCAATACGCAGAAGATCATCGTAAGATTTGGCGATTTCAAACTTGTTTGGAACCGCCTCCTGAATATTCTCTAACGCTTCTATCATTTCAATCGCACGGTCATAGGAATTGTTACGCCCGTATTCCGTTGGATTAACCCATACTGAAAAAACCTGCGCATCGATACCACCCTCCAGCATCCTGGGAATGTCGGAATGGCCGGATGAGGTTATCTGAGAGATATCTTCTCCCCGCATGACTCGGAGCAATACATCATTGTGGGTGTCAGCCACAAATGACTGGTGATGAAATGTATCCGTAGTATCACCACAAGCAGTTATCAGTATCATTAGTGTGAAAATAGCGATAGTTTTTTTCATTGATCAATAGTCCTTTCTTTTTGTTAATAAATTTACCTACTAAAGATGACATCTTTGCGGAAAGATGTCATCTTTCTGATTTACATCGTGCCAGCCCTTGAATCTATTCGGGTACTGTCCCTTATTTAGTAGAGTGTATTGTGGTTAACTAAAGAGAATTTGAAAATAGATATTCTTGCTTACTATGGATATATTGAGGACGTTGATCCCAAAAACGACCATCTAGCATACGGCCTGCTCTCTTTTTGTTCTTACCGCCCCATTGTTTAAAGAAAAACGGTACTTGGCTTTTGAGACATATGTCTCTTATCCTGCGAGCCCACTCTGGGTCCATTGGACGAGCATGAGGTCCCGACTCACCCCCTACAATCACCCAGCCTATACCCGAAAGATCCAACTTTGTAATTGGTCCAATCAGAGGCTCAAGGGAAAGGAATCTTATCTTGGCGGGAACACTTCTCAAATCGTCAATTCTGTGCGTCATTTCCTGGTTTTCGACGCTCGCACCTATCCACACGTTTGGAGGCCAAGATATTTGTGGGGCTAACTCCTTCAATCGAACGCTTCTCTTGGTTAGAATCTGGAAAACGTGTTGACTTGCTCTTTCCATAGTATCGAAAACTTTTCTTATAAAGTCGATTGGCACTTCTTTATGAAAAAGATCGCTCATTGAATTGACGAAAATCAACCTGGGATTTCTCCATCGGAGAGGTGTTTCAATAAGGTCCTCATGAAGCGTCACCCGGAAATTGTTTCTATATCGCTTCTGACCCATGAGATTAAGACGGTGTGCTAAACGCTCGGCATAGCAATATTTGCACCCAGCGCTAATTTTGTCACATCCGGTGACAGGATTCCAGGTGGAATCAGTCCATTCTATATATGATTTCTGTGCCATATTGATAATTCCCCTCTGTTAATCTATTACATCTGTGTGCCATGTTCAATTTAAATGAACAATCGTAGCTCCCTTTGTGACCGTTGTTTTCTTTTGTCCAGGCTTTCTTATTATTTCTACACGTTCGTCCTGTTCTAAATTTACAATAGCATCTTTAATTGTTCTTTTCACTCCGTTTGTATAAACATAAGACCAGTTTTCAATCTCTGTATACTCAAGAGCTTGGGGATAGGCATCTTTGCAAAAAGTATTAATTCTTTCTTTTAGACTAATTTTACCAGGATCTTCAAATAATGAGAACTGGTCTGATGAAAGACCTATGGCCTCAAACTGATAGGGTGAGTCGCTCACTTTGGCCATACTATCTTTCATTTCCTTCAGAGCTTTTATGTTTTGAGAGGCATGAATTAAATAATACCTTGGCCTTGTACCTTGTTCTGGAGTATTTATCCTAAAAGGCATTACAAATCTTGCCTTTGCAGATTCCTTGAGCTGTTCGCAATATAGATTCTTAAGGTATAGCTGCTTTTTCTCAGGGCTTGTGTACTCTCGTGCTTTCTTGAAGTCCCAACAGCCAAATAAGTCATACATGCGATGTTCATGTTCTTTGGAATCGCAGAACCTAACTATATCGTATATCATAAAGTTGATGAATAACTCAGTGCGTTTATATTTCAATATTCTTTTAAGTGTTCTTAGTGGAAATCCAGCATATCCAAATGGATCGATAAAAATAAACATTGGTGGTATATACAAGCTTTTATTTTCTATTTGATCAAACAAAGAATTCACAGCCTCATCAAACTCAGCGAAGTGAGCTTTCCAAGGCTGATCATACTTATTAACATTAGCTAATTCAGTGCTTAGCATTTCAACTGATTCTTTTCTTTTATCTACGGTGATTATGATGAATTCCCTAGATAGTTTAGATTCTATGAATTTGTTTGCGATTTCTGCAACAATTATTGGTGATCCGGGACAGGTTGAATTCCTTTTCTCATCCTTCCAATAGACGCCGGGACCCGAGAAACCATCAAAATATAGTAATATCTCGGGTTTGCCGATCCTTGTTT
>JADFPG010000146.1 GCA_022562455.1 Fidelibacterota bacterium
CCGTTCCTCCGGGGAGTTGGAGTTGATTTCGCATCATGGTCACAGGTCCAATAGGTAATTTGTCTACTCCCTCCGGAATAGCGTGGATGCTGACTAACTCCCACTCCGCATCGGTTGTATTCTCATTATTTTCTTTAAGTACGTCATGACGGTAAAGTATGAATTCTATTTTTTTCGCTTTGAGTCCTGAAACTTCGGGATTCATCGCTCTAATTTGAATATACGGTTCCTCCCCTTTCCTCCGTTTTACCCATTCCGCTTTAAGAATAGTGTTCTTATCAATTTTAACATAAGGACAGATAAAATGTTTTGCTATTGCGTAGGTTCCTTCCACGATCACTACTCCATCTCGGTATCCTTTTCGAAAAAACCCATTATTGAATCGTAATTCTACATAATCGACAATTTCTTCAAATGATAGGTCACGAGAATACGTTTTCCCTGAACCTTTTGTTTGACGCCTGACAAAGTCATTCACAGCAACACGATGTTTTTCCATTGAATATCCTCCTTCGGTTACTTTAAAAATATCAACGAACACATAACCCGGACAAAGCCGTCCGTCAGCTGACGGATCCTATGGACCCATAGGGTCTCCTGTGGAGGAAAACCAAAAATCCTGAAACTTCGGGATTCCTCGCTACCTGTCCGCCTGTCTGCTATGTCGGTACGACAGGCAGGCCGTTTCACTCCGGCAGGCGGGCGGCGAGGGGCAAGCACAAAATGCATCCGTTAGCTAACGGACATGATTAAGTACCTAAAAAATATTACTAAAAATAATTACAACAAAGTGTTGACAATGTTAAACAAAACGGTTAATATTCCTATAAGGGTCAGAAAACAATTAATGATGAATGAAGGAGCAGAATATGAAATATTTTAATCCAATCTTAAGTGTAGTGTTTATCCTTTCTGTTGCTTTTGCTCCAATTATAGCGCAGGAGGAAGAAGAAGCAACAGGTCAAGAGGAAGCCATTACAGAAGAAGAAGCAGTCGTTGAGGAAGAAGCAATCGTTGAGGAAGAAGCAATCGTTGAGGAAGAAGCAGTCGTTGAAGAGGAAGCTGCTGAAGCTGTAGAAGAAGCAGTCGAAGAAGAATTAGAAATGGCAGCTGAGGAAGAAGCGGTAGAAGAAATCGCAGTGGCAGAAGAAGCCGAAGGTGCGATGAGTCAACTGGGAGGATTCACGGTTGGCTTGAACTTCGGAATTCCCATATTTGCAGGTGAATTTTTAAGTGGTGTAAGCGGTACGAATTTCGGGATACTTGTAGGGTCACCTTATGGACTACCTTTAGGTCCCCTAAGCCTCGGAGTGGGAGCAGAAATCTTAATCTATGATTTTCCGGATGCTGATTACTCCGGTATTGCTATTTTAGGCACTGCCAATATCGGGTTGAACAATATGCTACCTCCAACTTTTCCTGCTATTGTGGCTTTACAGGTGGGAGGCGGTCTTTTCGGGGAAGGTATTGGCGTAACCTTAGGTGCTTCTGTTGACATCCCGATTGCCAATCTACCTGTAGGTATTAAAATCTACGGACGTGGAAATGCTACCTCAAAAGGTGGAAGTGGCCAGGAAAACTCAACCGGATGGGCGAATTTGGGTGCCATGGTTATATACTCTTTTTAGACAGATTAATAATTGCTAAACTGAAAAAGGCGTCCCGATTAATTCGGGAACGCCTTTTTTCTATCCTTACTTATGCTCCTGACGGTTATCATTCCAATTTATAATGAAGTAAACACATGCGAAGAAATCCTGCGCCAGGTTGAGAAAATTCCACTTGACAAGCAGATAATTGTTATTGACGATGGTTCTACGGATGGATCAACAGAAATCCTGCGAAAAATTGCAAATATCCAATTGATCCAAAACGGAGAAAACCGTGGGAAAGGTGCTGCTGTTCAAATGGCCATTCCCTTTATTAACGGGGATTATATCATTTTACAAGACGGAGACCTGGAATACGATCCTGATGATTACAAAAAACTCCTGGAACCTCTTATCAAAGGAGAAGCTGAAGTGGTTTTTGGTAGTCGATGGCTAGGAAAAAGAAATCAGTGGACATTCCACTATTTTGGGAATCGCCTCATTACCCTATTCTCAAATATCATCAACCAACGCTGGATTAACGATATGGCTTCTTGTTACAAAGCAATCCCTGCTGATATATTCAAGTCACTTAAGCTAAAATCAAATGGGTTTGGGTTAGAGGCAGAAATTACGGCAAAAGTATTTCGACATGGATATCAGGTATTTGAAATCCCGATAAACTACAAAAGACGAACAGTGAGCGAGGGGAAAAAAATCAGGTTTAAAGATGGGTTGGTGGCAATTTGGAGTTGCTTGAGGTATCGGTTTTTTGATTGATGCTACTAAGAACCGTTTGGCCACACTTCTCCGCCTGCCGGACGAACAGGTGTACCTTAAATTTTAAGCTGAGTACTCTGCGGAACCGATGATCATATCAACCACAGCCAGCAGCCAGATATGATGGGTCATCTCCACGATGTTATATGCTCGACTATCCACCCAAAAATTTAAGGTACCACTTTGGCGCAAGGGATTTCCCGGATCGAATCCTGAGAACGTGATCACATCAATGCTCATCTTTTTGGCAGTCTCCGCCGCTTTGAGCATGTTCACCGATCGACCACTGGAGCTAATGAGTACGAGGACGTCTCCCTCGTCACCATAAAATTCCACTGACTTTGCCACCCATTCCTCATAACCATAATCGTTGGAAAAACAGGTAATAAGATCGACTTCATTGAAATTTATCGCCCGGACGCTGGCGTTCTTGGTTAGATCCACCGCCACATGACTTGCCATGGCAGCACTGCCTCCATTCCCGGCGAAGATAATTTTTTTGTTTTGCTTACTCGTATTTAACCACAGATCCTTAATCTCCAGCAAATCGTCATAAACGGATTCGTTAAAGATTGATTCCTTGTATAAGTTGAAATAATCTTCTAACCAATTTTTTTGATTTTCCATATTGTCTCTTTTACACTTGCGGATTTTAGGAATCTCTCATACCTAAATTGAGCGATTTTATCCATATTATCGATGATAAAATATTAACTCATCGGGTTATTCTCATCCCGAAAGTTCGGGGCTCAATATAGGTAGAAGTCAATTCAGGAGGGTCTTTTCTTGGGATGATCCTCTCTATATGCAATAATAAGGCTAAATAATGCGACTAAAAGTAGCCCTATTAGTACGATGTAGAATCCCGCCATTCTATACTCCTTTCATGGGTGGAATTATGTAAAATGCTACAAGAATCAATATAAGTACCATTGTCGCTATCGCGAATCCAGTCATGAGAGTCAACTTATCAGTTAAAATACCGCCTATCAATCCAACGGTTGCGAGATATTTACCAACATCCATCAACATCCTACCCAGTTCTTTTCTTCTATCTTCATGTATCATACCAAATAATTTTTATTTATCCATTATAACTTGTAATTATGTTACATCAGAGGAATGAAAATCGCAAGTGTTACAAATGATAATAGGAGTTCCCCCGAAAATTCGGGTTTACCCTGTTGTGGGGCTCAATTTAGGGCCAATTCAAAACCAACCGTTCATACCAACTGAATAATAAATACTCAAATTTAGCACATAGTAAGTTTTTTATATTTCAGAAGTTGTTCATAAATAAAGTCATTAAATATCGTAATAAAAAAGACGAATTTCTTATTGCTGTTATTCTCTATACTTTTTCCCGACATAGTTATGACGGGATAATTCATTCTAATCCTCCCTGCCTGTCGGCAGACAGGCACGATGGTTTCCTGCCCGACTGTGTCCTTCAGGCGGGGACGTCAATGATAATCCCGATGCATCGGGACTAATGCGACATAATCAAACATTCTGCGAACATCAAATACATAAATTACAGTAAAGAAGTGCGAAACATGAGTTAAATATAAGGACCATCCGTCAGTAGACGGACAAGTTCCCTGGTTGTTTATGCTGGTCAAGCAAGTATGCTTAACCTACATTTAAATATTTGATGCAGGAATAAATCCTTCTTCTGCCGCAAATTTCTGTAAGATCAGATAATGTTCTCTCATACCTAATAGATGCAGAAACTTTTGATAATTTGTGATAATCTGCAGCCTTGCCTGTCTGATCCCGACCGGTCGGGAGCCGGTAATGCCAAGGTTATAGATAATTCTCACCCAAAACTGAGGCCTCACTTACTCTTAATAATAACGATTGGTAAATAATAATTATTTCCTTACATTCTTACAGTCATAATAAGGAAACCGGATGATAATCAGCAAATTAACTTCAAAGGCTCAGACGACTATTCCAAAGGAAATACGGGAAAAGTTGGATCTTCACGCCCATGATACTATCGTCTACACGGTCGAGGGAGATCACGCTATTTTTAAAAAAATAACATTGGTGGATAACAGCTATTTAAGAGCCCTCGAACATACCTTAGAGGAATGGAATTCACCGGAAGATGAGGAGGCTTATCATAACCTGTAATCAGTGGGATGTAGTCGTAGTGCCTTTCCCTTTTGTGGATGTGCCCAAGGCGAAACACCGGCCTACATTGGTTTTATCTGTCTCCGATTTTAATCAATATGGATTGGTTACCTTGACCATGATTACAACTGTAAAATCAAGACAGCATACACGGGATTACGCCATCACTGATCTTGATGCAACGGGATTAACCAGACCGTCTTTAATCCGTTGGAAAATCTTCACTTTGGATTCACAAATTATTAAATGGAAAATTGGTCACCTAGCACTTATTGACCAAACCAAGTGTCAAAAATTGCTAAAATCCATATTTCAACTTTAATAGTGGCAAATAAATAATGATGAGCTGATAAGAACATAGCTACGCGAATTGATCCATCGTCACCTGTCTATCGTTCCGTACGACAGATAGATTTCATTAAGATGGATTGATTGAAAATCCCAAAGGTTCGGGACGAAGTATCGGGAGGCAGGTAAGGATCCGTCAGCTGACGGACGGGTCAAACATCTAAATCCCGGTAGCTTTTTATCTTCATTTCAATCTCCTTTACATATTATTTGTATTGTTTTCATTTAGTTCCTAATTCCAAGTTCCCAGTCCCTATTCCAAATCAAACCCAAATCCCCACACAAGCTGTGCTTTTAGATAGACACCCCCCTGTTCACTTCGTGAATTCCCCCCTTGATAGGGGGGACTGCTATAGGCAATGTCTGATGGGAAAGGTTCATTAGACCAGCCGGCTTCCAGTATTCCGTATTTAGCGTGCCAGGAGAGGGAGAGATTGGTTAATTGGTGAATGGTAACAGGTTGAGTAGGAAAGGGATCTCCTTTGGTTCCGGGGGAATTCCATTCAGTTTGCAGCGTATTGGCGCCTTTCTCAAGGTGGGTGTATTTGACTGATAGAAGTATGTTTTTCCTCACCCAGTAATCGGCCAAAAACATCACCGACCAATTGTCCGGACCGTATTTGTATCCAATCGCATGTCCCCGGTTTTGCCAGGTGGTAAATTCACCGTGGTGGATGTACGTCCAACTATCAATATGTGTAAATTCTGCTTCAAAAGTAAATTCGCGGTCTAAGACTGAAAAACCTCCATCGATTCCAACCTTCCATCCCAAAGAATTGGGGGTGTCATTTTTATCTACCTGGTAATCATCTATAATGAATTCCCCAAAAAATGACAGATTATCTTTAAAATTATATCGGCCATATAGAAATATGATGGAGTTATCATTATCGCCAACTTCGGCTGTTTCTTCTTCATCTTCCAGCGCTGTAAAAAAATAGGGTACAAACGGATTCAGGTATGTCCATTCAAAAGATCTACTTACACCGGTGTAAATGATCTGTTCACCAAGCCCAACAACCCATTTTTTGTGTGGTGGCAGCCAAGTGAGACGATGACCGGCTATGTTTCGTTTTATCCTATTTCCATCGACTGTTTGTTCCGATCCTAACTGTCCGGCAAGAATTTCCAAATGGTAAGAACCTAAGTTAAGACGAATATCCAAATGATCGTAAGATGGAGTGGTCCCTGATTGAATTATGGATGATTCCCACGATTGTCCCCACCAAACGGGAGAGCGACCTAATTGTAGAGTAATATTATCTGTGCCGTACCGGATAAACGCATTGGTGAGACGACCACTCACTCCTCCGCGAGTATAAGTCTGTCCCAAAACATCTTCTCCATAGTAATCTTTTACCACTACGGGTTTAGCTAAAATTGAGATGTTCTGCCATCTCCCAGCTACCCAAAAATGATACTGAATGTCCGTTACATCACCAGATATTTTACTACTTGGTGCAATTCGCAGATAACCATTCTTATCAGGTATCTGATAGTATGGAATTTTGAAGTTATCAGTAGTAAAAGGGAATGGTTGTATGTACAAACTTAAGTTGTGAGTTCTGCGAAATTCCTGGCGGAGATAAATGTAGGTGGGGTCGTCTGGTGGGATTGGGAGGGAGTTAGAATATAAAAAAGTGACTAAAGAAATAAAAATAAGACATGTAAATTTCATTTGAATCAATGGTTTTCCGTCGGTGATTCCACCAGCTGGCCCTGTGGAATTCCCAAAGGGAACCCTATTCCACGGGGCTGGCGGATCGCCCCCGCCTGACCTGATAGTCGGGCAGGGAGCGGGACATTTGGGCACCAACATCCGCTCACCGACCCGTATCCCGACAAGCTTGCCTGCCTGGCGCCTGCCCGCCGAGATTGGTCAGGCGGGGCAGACAGGTCGGGACGACGGATCACGCTGTTGAATTAACTTGAGGTTAATCAAATGTGTACCTGATAAAGAAAGAACGTAATAGTTCACCGTACAATGATTCTTGATATAGTAAGTCCGCTTGCCAAAGGCATCCCTACGGGAAAAGCGGACTATTATGTTCTTACGATCATTATCACCCAGCTAAAGCAGGGTGCTACTCTTATCCGCAGGATCCTTTGGACAGGGCAGGCACTCACCAGTTACTACTCACCGCTCACCCCTGTACAGTCGCTTCGCTCATTACAGGGCAGGCGGGACAGGCATTATTCCCTGTCTGCCGACAGGCAGGCATTATTCCCTGTCTGCCGACAGGCAGGCAT
>JADFPG010000027.1 GCA_022562455.1 Fidelibacterota bacterium
TGATAAGTATATCCTATACTAAGACTGATGTTTGAATCGTTTTTATCTTTTCGACCTGCTTTGGTTTGAGCGTCCAGCTCCAAATAATCGGATTAACAATAGGTGACTCATGTTTCGCAGGTACATTTCATTACGATTTCCCCGCCTGACTGGGCGCCAGATCGGGCAGGTATGTTGAAAGGTATAAGGTATAGGGTATAAGGGGAAAGTGGTTCTAATTGTCCGAAGGATCCTGTGGAAAACTGTTATACTTAGACCCAATCCGTCAGCTGACGGATAGGATGTCTCAGTAGTTTGTCATGGGTACCTACCATATACCTTATACACCCTATACCCTACACCTCATTCTGACATAATACCTCTGTAATCAAATAAATAATCAACTCCCGCCCATGCGGGATGCGAAACTTGAGTTATTTTATATTACTTTTATTATACAAACATTAGTCGTACAAAGAGGTAAAATTATGCGAAGGAAATTAACCATAAGTATTGATGAACAATTATATAATGCACTATACCACATTGTTGGTAAGCGAAAGATCAGTCGCTTTATCGAAGATTTGGTAAAACCCAAAGTTATCAATGAGGAATTAGAGTTAGCTTACCAACAAATGGCGGAAGATTCCTTAAGAGAAGAAGAAGCTTTGCAATGGAGTGAAGGGACATTTGAGGAATTTCATAATGAAACGTGGTGAGGTTTGGTGGATAAATTTTGATCCTTCAATTGGTGTGGAAATTAGAAAAAAGAGACCCGCTGTGATTGTAAGCAACAACATGTCTAACAAATACCTTAATCGTGTTCAAGTAATTCCTTTGACAAGCAATATTGATAAGCTCTATCCAAGTGAAGCATATATCATATTAAATGGGAAAAAAGGTAAAGCTATGGCTGATCAATTGACCACCGTGATTAAATTACGCGTGATAAGTAAAGCCGGGGAATTGACAGATGAGGAAATAATTGAAATAAATAAAGCTATTAAAACTCAATTAGCGTTATTTTGAGAATTAGATGAAAAAAAATAAAAATAGATGCTGTAAAAATGATGGTAGATATTCTTGATAGATCATCTGCAACATACGCAAAGTCTCCGATTATTAAAGAAATTGATTTAGAAAAAATAAGAAAGAGATACAGTATTGAGGTAGAGTTGTTAAGAAAAAGGAAAAGGTTTCTATTTAGTAATAGATTCCACCCGTTAACTGTCGAATGGAATCTTTCCACTTTAGCGTCTGTAGTGACAGCCACAATTTCATTTGATTTTATAGTGAACCGGGGTTAAAATATATTTAACCTGAGATGGGGGAGGGTGACATTTCGGAAATCATGTATTTTAAATTTTACATATTCACTAAATGATATAAGAATGCCGCCATCTAACCGACTAAAAAACTATCGGGAGATAGAAAAGGACAATATAACATCCGAATTAATGATCAATGGAGAATTTGCTTTGAATGGAATGAAGATGAAGTCAAAATATATAAGGAAGTTCATGAGCACATCTAACATACTTTTCCGCAATATTCTTGGAAAACCTCACATTATCTTTTAACAAGAATTCCCAAGGGAAAGAAAAAGATTAATTCTTTATTCCAGTCATAGCAAAGCTTTCTTATAATTATCGCAAATAAATCGGTTTTTAACTAAGTTCCATCATGTCCTTCAAAGACCATTTAACTTATCTGTTACTGCACATCATTTCCAAAATATTAAACCGTGTTTCCAATCGTACAGCAAGCGGTATCGGCCAACGAGTGGGATCATTAGTATATCACTATTTCCCTGTACGCAGTGAGGTGGCTCAAAAGAATTTGGAAAAGGCATTCCCACAGCAATCTGGCGAATTTTATCATCATACTCTTAAGCGGGCTCACTGTCATTTTGGTGAAATATTTATAGATGCTCTTCGATTATCTAACTTTAATTTCGATAAACGAATCATTGTGGAAAACAGAGAGGTACTCAATGAGGCACTTGTGGAGAGAAAAGGCGTTATTCTCATTTCAGGTCATCTGGGAAATTGGGAGATTATTCCTGTCTGGTTTGCAAAAAATGGTTTTCTATCTTATCCCATAGCAAGGCGTCAAAAGAATAAAGGAGCGAACAAATTTTTTATTGAACTTCGAGAAAAAACCGGTACCCATCCATTTTACGCTGGAAGTCAGGCTCAGAAGATGCTCCACGTACTCAAAAAAGGCGGGATTTTAGGATTTGCCAGCGACCAGGACGCCCGGCGAAAAGGAGTTTTTGTGGACTTTTTCGGTATTTCCTCATCCACGCCCCGAGGGGCTGCCATCTTCCACTTGAAAACGGGAGCGCCCATGATTATGGCGCTTTGCCTGAAAGATCCCGAAGGAAAATATCATCTGAAGTTCACAAAAGTCCCGACTATGCCGAGGAAGAGCAATTCAGTAAAAACCATAACTCAGCAATTCACCTCTATTTTGGAAATGGAAGTGAGAAAAAATCCCGAACAATATTTCTGGTTTCACAGACGTTGGAAAACAAAACTACGCGATAAAACCGGAACATAAATGGCTAACATCTGTAATATCAAATCGAATGAATGTTTGAACAGAGCTGCTGACATCATCAAAAATGGGGGAGTGGTGGTCTATCCCACGGATACTTTATACGGCTTTGGTGTGGATGCTACAAACGATCGAGCAATTAACCGTTTGGCTCAATTAAAAGAAAGGGGTGGACCTTGGAGCATCGTGGTAGCTGACTTTAAAATGTTAGAATTGTATTGTGATATTTCAAAAGATAAAAAAGAATTTATTACCTCGAACCTTCCGGGAAAGGTAACGCTTATCCTTTCAGTAAAAGACTCACCCCTTTCCCGGGATATTTTAAGTGAGGAAGGAACCGTTGGAATTAGAATTCCAGAACATCCATTTCCAATAAAATTAGTGAAGGAGTTAGGATATCCCATTACTACTACGAGCGTAAATAGAACTGGTGAGGTATGTATGAACGATCCCCACAAAATCGCACAGGAATTTGGGGAAAGGATTGACATGATTGTGGATGATGGTCCCCTGATTCCCTCTACAGGTTCTCGTATTTACGATGTATCCTCGGATGAAATAAAAATATTACGAAATTAGTGTAGCGATTGAAAACGATGTTAATATTAAATTATCATTTAGTATTCAGGTGCTCAAGTGTTCGGGTGTTCAGGTGTTTATGTAATAAAGTGTTTGAGATGTAGGTAGGTGAATATACTTGCGCACCTGAATACTCAAACACTGGAAGATATAAATGGCATGGTTTTAAGGAAAATATTCAATTGTATGAAAAAACTTAAGTTCGTTTTTCTATTACTGTTCTGCATTTTACAGGGCCTCTTTGCCCAATCTCACCCCCCATTTCAAGTTGGTGAGGTACTGCATTATGATGCAAGTATTAACCTCATTATTGCCGGTAAAGCGAAACTTGAAGTATTTTCCATAGATACAATCCTCGGTTTTCCTGCCTACCATATTATTTTTAGCGTGAAAAGTAATCCTCTCCTTGATAGACTCTATAAAGTCAGGGATAAGGTGGAAACCTGGATTGATTTAGAACATCATTTTACCAGGAAATTTAAGAAAAAAATAAGGGAAGGTGGCTTCCGAAAAGAGTTTTCAGCAATCGTCAATTATGAGGATTCTTTAATCACCACAACTGATATGGAGTTTCCGTTAACGTCAACAGTACGAGACCCCTATTCTCTTTTTTACTATCTTAGAACCATACCACTAACGGTAGGTAATATCTATCCTTTCACAACTTTTGATGATAATAAATTCACGGATATAAAGTTTACCGTACGTCACAAAAAAAACGTTCGCGTTCCTGCAGGACTGTATAACTGCCTGGTTGTTAAGCCATTTAGAGAAAGCGGGTCTCTATTCAAAAGTAAGGGAAATATGACCATCTGGTTTTCCGATGACGAGCATCGACTCCCTGTAAAAATTATTTTAAAAACAAAATTTGGCTCAATGGTATTAAAACTGAAAGAGATAAAATTTTAATCAGTATCTATCCGAATAATCCTATTTCAAGTGAAATTCAAACCAATTTCCGTGATACCAAACAAGCAGAACTAAATTGGTTTATCTGAGTAATTTTTTAGACAGATACTAATTCGCAAACAATCGTGAGATATCATTAAATACGACGACCAGCATTAAAAGGAACAGGAGCGCCATCCCGACCTGTTGAATCACCATCCGTGTTTTAATTGAAATCGCCCTCCGACCAATACTTTCTATCAGAATTATGAACAAATGACCTCCATCCAATCCGGGAATGGGTAGGATGTTAAGGAAAGCCAGATTGATACTGATAACAGCCATAAAAGATAACAATACGGAAAATCCGGCGCGGGCAGACTCTCCAGCCAATTGAGCGATAAGTATTGGTCCACCAATTTCCTTTAACGATGCTTCCCCTGTAACAAGCATTTTAAGTGACCGTCCTATTATTCCAAACCAGAATCCTGTTTTTAATATTCCATCCTGGAAAGATTCAATTATCCCTGCATCACGATTTACATATCCACCGGTAATTCCTAT
This sequence comes from Fidelibacterota bacterium, assembly GCA_022562455.1. Lineage (GTDB taxonomy): Bacteria > Fidelibacterota > Marinisomatia > Marinisomatales > SCKK01 > SCKK01. The sequence continues at coordinate 4,570 of JADFPG010000027.1, forward strand.
TAAACCAATCTTTTCTATTCCTTCATCGGTTTGAGTTGAAACCTCTGTAGTCAATATTTCTGTGGAAAATATTTCATCTCCACGTTGCCACTTGACAGCAATCACCTGGTTCGGTTTGCTGTGAACCATTTCTGTAAGCGCTTGCCAACTTTCGATCTCTTGTTCATTGATTGTGAGGATTCTGTCCCCGACCTGGATACCTGCCTCTTGAGCAGGATAATCAGGTTTCACTTCCATGACTACGGGCTCATTGGTGATTTCTGGAATGCCCATAAAAAATGTAATGCCGCTAAAAAGGAGTACTGCCAACACCACGTTCATGAGTACACCAGCAATCATAACCCATGCCTGTTTCAGGCGGCTTTGTGATGCAAGTTCATCAGGAGCACCGGTAAGGTTGTCGTCTAAACTTTCATCAATGGCTCCCGCCATTTTAACATAGCCACCCAAAGGAATAAGGGCTACGCAATATTCAGTTCCGGTCAGTTTTTTGGGTATCCTTGCAAATAGTTTTTTGAATACAGGTCCCCAAACCACTTTCCCCTCCTCGTTTCGATGATAAAAGAATAAATTCAGAATCCACCCCTTTTCAGTGGGGAAAAAAGTGATTAGTCGGGGTGGGAATCCGAGCGAAAACCTATCCACACGGACACCAATTGAACGGGCTGCAAAAAAATGACCCAATTCATGGACAAAGACGAGAATTCCCAATACAAATATAAAAGCTAAAATTGTTATCATATTGTCATACCTTCCTCTGCTTGTTCATTAACAAATACTTTTCCTGATTTTTCAAGTTTCTTCAAATAGTTGATGTCGGGATGTGCAACCCAATCGTGGGAACGCAAAAATATTCCATTAGTTTCGGGGATTTGCGTAAAGGGAATATTCCCATCCAAAAAGTGCCTCACCGTGTTATCATTTGCAACATTTAAAGCGGCAGGGGCTGATCCTCCCATCTCTAAAGCTTCATAGGCAAGTTGAATAGAAGGAAACTTCTCTAAATCAGGTTCTTCAAAAGTTAAATGTCCTACTTGCATAAAATCCGTGGTCTCCCAATGGGCTGGCATTCTATGAGGATACGTCAAAGCATACTGTATAGGAATTTTCATATCCGGGAGACCTAACTGGGCCTTCACCGAACCATCAACAAATTCTACCATGCTATGGATAATTGATTGGGGATGTATCACGATGTCTATCTGTTTTATCGTAAGTCCAAAAAGCCAAAATGCTTCGATTACTTCCAATCCCTTATTCATCATAGTGGCAGAATCGATGGTGATCTTCCTCCCCATTTTCCAATTGGGATGCTTTAGAGCTTCTTTTACGGTTATGGAGGAAAACTCATTCAAAGGTTTTGTCCGAAATGGACCCCCAGATCCTGTGAGAATAATTTTCTTCACTTGATTCAATTCTTCACCTACCAGACATTGCCAGATGGCGCTATGTTCACTATCCACAGGATAGATTTCAGCGCCTGTTTTGGTTTTTAAACGATTGATGATATCTCCCGCCATTACCATACTTTCTTTGTTGCTCAAAGCCACATTTACTCCAACCTCAATGGCTCTGATCGTTGGCTCCATCCCGGCGCTGCCCACAAGAGCATTCAGCATGACATCCACATCATCCCTTGATGCAATTTCTAATACACCTTCTCTTCCCACCAGGATTTCAATACCCATTCCCACCAAAGCATCTCTTACTTCTCCTGCTGCAACCGAATCAATAATCGCTATTGCAGAAGGATGAAATTTAAGTGCCTGTTCAATCAGCAACGCTGAACTTTTGGCTGCGGATAAATATTTGACATCAAACTCACCGGATAAATTTTCCACCACCTTTAATGCGTTAACGCCGATGGAACCGGTTGACCCTAATATGGATATCTTTTTTGACATCAATAAATCGCTCGATTAAATGAAAGAGACATTACAAGAACTGATGAGTGAACACGACATTCAACCTCACCAAAATAATTCTTGCCAATATTTTTGTTTATACCAACCACAATGTATTGTGTCTTTCCCTCCAACCTTCTCCGATAGGTTTCCTCATTTTCAGAATAACGCACATGGACGCCTGCTGTATAAAACATTGTTCCAATTCCGTACCACCATCTTGACTCTCCAGAATTTATCCCTCTAATCAACTTTGCACCAACGGTTTTCAGAAAGAAATCGTCAGCCCCTTCCAAAGTACCACGATCGAATAAAAACTTCCAATTGCTCTTACTTTCTTTGGTATTACCAAAATAAAAAGTCAATCCTAACGATGAAAAAATGACAACATCCTTTTGACTGGAAAATCCTGTCAAGGAACCCACCAGCCGGAGATTTGAACCAATTCCAATGGATCCATTAATCATGGGTAACACCCCTGCCCGATTATAGAGGTTTTTTCGCTTGTAATCAACTCCGATAGAACTGGAGAACCCAATTAATATATCTGATTCAGAAGATGAGGAAGAGACAATGTTTGAAGTTGTTTGAAGGGAAATTAATCTAAAAAACGGATGAGCATTCTCTTTGAAATTTGAACCCACCCAATTATCCAGATCATAATCGGGCAATTGTGCTGTACTCAATGAGACAAAGAGGATAGAGATAAAAATGTATTTTAAATTAAATAATGCCTCTTTTGCTATTTTCAATGAACGATGTAATCTCCATAATTTCTGATGTTTGTGGTAATACCTCTTTGATTTCCCTAACAGCCTGGCTGGTATTATATGATGAGTTAAAAATAATTTTATACGCCTTTTTCAGTAATTTTCTTGTGTTGGGATCAAAACCTCGCCTCCTAAGCCCGACGGCATTTAAACCATTATATTTCAGAGGTTCACCCGCCACAAGAATGTAAGGGGGGATATCCTGGACTACTCGATATCCACCCGCAACCAACACAAATTTCCCAATATGGCAAAATTGATGTATAACCACCGCACCGCTGACATAAACCCAATCATCAATTGTGACATGACCCCCTAAATAAACTCCATTTGCCATGATAACGTTATCACCAATAATAGAGTCGTGAGATACATGACTATAAGCCATAAAAAAAGAACCACTTCCTACAATCGTCTTGAGTCTATCTTGAGTTCCACGATTTATTGTTACATGTTCTCTAATGACAACATTTTCTCCAATTTCAACTGTTGTCTTTTCCCCTATAAATTTGAGGTCTTGAGGTACTTCCCCAATAACAGCGCCATGGAAAATCTTACATTCTTTTCCAATGCGAGTACCTGCCTTAAGAGTAACATGATTCCCAATCCAACAGTCATCTCCAACCTCTACATCATCGTCGATAACAGAATAAGGACCAATTTCGACATTGTGACCAATGGTAGCTCCGTTACCAATAATTGCAGTGGAGTGGATTTTTGTGTTTATTGGTCGACCTTCCTATCTGCGAGGGTTGCCAGAAAAGTCATTTCTGCAACTACCTCACCATTCACGTATGCCTTCCCTGCAATTTTCGAAGAACCCAATCTGACTTTTAAAAGATTTAACTCAAATCTGAGCTGATCCCCAGGCACAACCTGCTTTCTAAATTTTGCTCGTTCGATTGTTGATAAGTACATCAATTTCTTCGTGGGATCTTCTACCATATGAAGTAACAGAAACCCACCTGCTTGAGCCATCGCTTCGAGCACCAAAACGCCGGGCATAATAGGTTGCCCTGGAAAATGACCCTTAAAAAATTCCTCCTTCCCCGTCACATTTTTAATTGCAACGACAGATTTCCCCGGATCTAACTCGAGAATCTGGTCAAGAAAAAGAAAGGGGTCCCGATGGGGTAAAATTCTTTTAATCTCATCTGTATTAAATACGATTTTCTGCTTATAGTTTTTCTTTTCTATCCGTGTTTTTTCCATTTCTCAGCTATAAATCTCTTTTATCCTTTTTACCATTTCTACATTCATTGTATGACTCGGTTTCTTTGCCGTGACATGACCTTTGATAGATTTCCCCAGTAAGGCAAAATCCCCGATGAGATCAAGGGTTTTATGTCGCACCGGTTCATCATCAAATCTCAATTTTTCTCTATTTAATATTCCGTTAGAACGAGTCATAATCTCTTCTGAAATCCCAAAATTCTCCTGAAGCAGCTTATAATCCACCTGTTCAATTTTCGTATCCAAAAATACAACCGTATTTTCCAAACTACCCCCTTTTGCCAACCCTATATTTAAAAGACCCTCCACTTCACTCAGGAGACAAAATGTCCGAGCCGGTGCAATCATTTCCGGGAAATCCTTCATGGAACATATAGTAAATTCCTGCTTTCCCAATGGAGCTATTCCATAATCAATAGAGCAACTGACCATAAAATTATCTTGAGGTACTATGTTCATTTCAATTTCGAAATTCGGATCTGCGTACGTCAATGGCTCTTGGATCACGATATAATCCTTCAAAGCAACCTGATCGACGATCCCAGCCTGCTGAAGTATCTCTACAAAATGAATTGCACTGCCATCCATAGCAGGGGGTTCCTTTGCTGAAAGTTCAATGGTTACATTATCAATTCCCAAACCGTAAACAGCCGATAAAATATGCTCTATTGTAAGAATATTGAGCCCATCTCTTCCAATAGTAGTACCCCGAACAGAACTCACCACCCAATGGACATCTGCAGGTATCGGGATCGAATCAGGAACGTCAGTCCTTACAAAATTGATTCCTGAATTTTCGGAGGATGGTTTAAATACAACCGTGCTTTTAACACCGGTATGTAACCCAACCCCGGAACATGAAACAGACCTTTTAATTGTCTTCTGGTGATTTATCATTTTTTACTTTTTAATTCAGCAACCTTTGATTCCAGTTCTTTAATTCTGTCCATCAGTTTGGGAAGACGAGCCATGAGGACATCAATTTTATTTTTTTCATGAATTTCCTTTGCTGGCATTCCGGCATACATCTTATCTCCAGGTATCGATTTTGTCACACCGGTTCTTGCCGCCAATTGTGCATGACTCCCTACTTCAACGTGATCCCTAACACCTGCTTGCCCCCCGATTGAGACATAATCACCAATTTTAGCACTCCCGGAAAACCCAACTTGAGCCGTCACCAAACACCCTTTGCCTAATATTACATTGTGGGCAATGTGTACAAGATTGTCTATCTTGGAACCCTCACCAATAATCGTATCACCAATCGTCCCGCGATCTATCGTTGAATTTGCTCCGATCTCCACATCGTTCTCAACTACCACCCTGCCAAGCTGATGAATTTTGTGATGAATGTTTTTATCCGTAACAAATCCAAATCCATCACTTCCAACAACAGCACCGCTATGAATTAAGACATTATTCCCGAGAATACAATTGTGATATAATGTAACAAATGCTTTCAGTTCCGTATCCTTCCCAATGACACTATTTTGTCCAACGAATGATTGAGCACCGATTCGGGTATTAATCCCAATTTCCACATTATCTTCGATAATTGAATTTGCCCCAATCGCTACATTATCCCCTAATTTTACACCATTACCTATCAAGGCTGTTGAATGAATACCTGTATCAAAAGGTAATTTTTCAGAAAAATGTTCTAAAATCTTAGCAAACGCAAGTAACGGATTTTCTACTCGAATTGTGGCAATATATTTAACTTTTTCCTCCTTCGAAACAATCACTGCGGACGCTTGGGTGGAGGTCAAATATTTTCGATATTTGGGATTAGTAAGAAATGTGATTGTTCCGGATATACCAGATTGAATTTCTGATACGCCTGTAATTTTCAATTTAGAATCTACACTGATCCGACCGCCGACCAGTTGGGCTAAATCTCCTAAGGTTGTCAAATATCAGTTTCCTGAATCGCCTTCTTCATCAGCTTTTCGTAATTCATAAAGGACATCGTCTGTTAAATTGTGTGTAGGTTTTGCATAAAGTAATGACACCGAATCCAAGATGTAATCAAATCCTCTATCGATAGCAACTTTCGAAACAGCTCTTTGTACCTTTTGAATGATTTCAGTTTCCATCTGTAGTTGCCTCTGATACAATTCACCTTCCGGTCCTACCTTTCGTAATTGAAAATCCTGAACCTGTCTCTCGAGACCTGCTATTTCCTGCTCACGCTCACGCTTCCATTCCGGTGAACTCATCAGTCGCTGTGTTTCAAATGCAGCTCGTAAACTATCTAATCTATCTGACATCGTCTGGAACTCAAATTGGGCTTTTCGGAATTCCAGTTGCAACTCGTTTTCAGCTACTCTGAACTCATCATATTCGCTTCTGATGCGCTCAGACTGAACATAGCCTACTTTTATCTGAGACCACCCTAATTCAGGAACACATAGAAGAACCATTGCCATCAACAATTTATTCTTTAATTTCACTTTTACCTCCTGTTCAACTATTAATTAAGTGAATACAATTTGAATCTCACCCCGAAAAAATTCGTTTTTATTTCCGATAAACGCTGCGGAATTTACATAACATTTGCACTAAAATGGCATCCCGAAGAGAATGTGGAATCGCCATCCTTCAGGCGACTCAGGGGTAGACAATACATCGTCAAACCCATAACCCATGTCAAATCCAATCATTCCCAACATAGGCATAAACATACGAATCCCAAAACCGGCTGACCGTTTTAAGTCAAAAGGATCCGCTACAGAAAATGATTTCCAAACATTGCCCATCTCCGCAAAAACCAATCCGTATACAGTTGGATTTTTGGAAAACCTGAATCTTAATTCCGTTGTGTATTTAAGCATCACATTGCCTCCAAGCGGTCGGGAATTGTAAGGACCTACTGTGTTATCCAGGTACCCTCGGAGCATAGTGCCATAAGGAATGCCACTTCCCCCCATAATATACTTTTCATCAATAGGAATGATTGAAACTCCCCCATCCTTGCTGGTGAGTTCGCTAATGGACCCCATATGAAGCGAGCTTAAAAGTGCAAATTCCCAAACAACAGGAGTATACCATTCCAGCCTTAATTCATGTTTCTGAAAATTTTCGTTGCCTCCTAATAATCCACCGGATAAAGTAGACGTCCACCTCATTACCGATCCTCTGGAAGGATATTCCGGATGATTCCGGCTGTCTCTGGTAATAAATTGAGTGATGCTGATTCCCTGTGTTTTTTTAAACCCTCCCACATATTCCTCAAGATCTTCTTTACTTCCTTTATACAATGTTCGTGATCCTTGCACCATCCATGACCCTCGAAAATAATTATCAGGCCATTTTAATCTACGTCCCCACCTCACCGACAATCCATACAGCTCCCTGTCGAGGGGAAAGCTGAAAAAATTAATATCTTGTCCTCTCAGGGAATAGTATGCTGAGAGCCCAATCAAATTAGGAGTATCATTCACCATAGGATCTGTAAAGCTCGCCGAAATTGATCGGTATTTTGATGGTTGTTTCCCCCCTATTCTGTATTGTGTCCCCTCGTTAAAACTCAATATCAATTGCTGACCTTTACCAGCAAAATTATTGAATTCAAATCCAATGCCGCCTGTAATGCCAAACTGCTGATTATATCCAACAGACGCCGTCGCCTTATCTGATGATTTCTCCTCCAGATTAATGAGCAAGTCAACTTCATCATCTTCCACAGGAATAACATCCGGCACAACATCCGCAAAATAGTTCAGAATAAATAATTCTCGAGCACTTCTCATCAGCAGCTCCCTGTTAAAAATGTCTCCCGGCATAATTTTCAACTCACGACGAATCACATTTTCACGGGTCTTAGTGTTACCTGCAATATCAATTTTCCGAACCGATACCTGGTTATTTTCCACAATCATAAAATGAACATCCAAGGAATCTTCTCCTACAGGGGTCATTTGAGGTGTGATCTGACTGTAGATGTATCCTTTGTCCATGTACAATGATTGGACTTGCTCAAATACTGCCTTATTGAATTCTTCTTCATCGTATACATCACCTTTATGAAAATTCAGTCGCTTGAACAATTTCTCTTCACTGTACAATGTGTTACCTTCCCACGTAAATTCCCTTAAATAATATTTTGGGCCCTCAAAAACGGTGATATTCACGTACATTTTTCGTCCATTCTCTGAAAAACTTATGGAATCAGAAAGTATACGGTAATCCTTGTGCCCTAAATTTCGGTAGAACTGGGCAAGATGAATTTTATCTTCCTCAAATTTGTCCATTTCAAAAGCAGAGCGCCAGAAAAGATACCATTTTTGTATTTTTGTCTCCTTAAACTGACGTCGTAGTTTTCTATCTGAATAGGTTTTGTTTCCAGAAAATCGTATCTTTTTTATCTTTACCTTTTTATGTTCTTTAATATAAAAAATGAGGTTTTTTACATCCTCAAATTTACCGTCTTCTAACTCCGGTTCAATCTCAACTCGAAGATAGCCATCCTCTGCATAGAGTTCCTTCATCTTGGCAACAGCCTCTTTCATATGATGGAGTTGCAGCCGTTGACCGATATTTAGATTCAATTCTTCCTCAAAATCCTTCCATTTCTTTTTCTTGTTTCCTTTAAGCTTAATCTCTCCCAATACAGGGTTTTCCTCCACCTCAATCGATATGTAAATTCCGTCGTCAGTTTCTTTGTCAAGCATAATCTGTATATTTGAAAATAATCCTGTCCGCCATAATTTCTTCACTGATAGACCAAAATCTCCTGGGATTATTTCCTTTCCTTCCATCAAACCTGAAGTATATTTAATTACTGTAGTGGATGTACTATTATTCCCCGTTACTACAACACCGAGTATCTTGATAGGTTTAGCTGTCTGGGCAAATAATAGCCCTCCAATTAACACCAATACAACTGAAAGTAGTAATTTCCTGAATATCATGTTGTTGACCTCTTCATCTGTTCACCGACCATACCAAATCGTCTCTCCCGTGTTTGATAGTTCAAAATAGCTTCATAAAGTTGCTTTTTACGAAAAGCAGGCCACGGGGTCGACGTAAAATATATCTCCGTGTAGGCGATTTGCCACAAGAGAAAATTGCTAATCCGATACTCTCCGCTTGTTCGAATTAAAATGTCTGGGTCGGGAAAGTCATTGGTATAAAGGTAAGTCTGAAAAAGTTCCTCGGTTAGATTTTCATAATGTGTATCGCCATTTTCAACGTCCTTACAAAATTTTACCACAGCATCAAGAATTTCCGTGCGAGCACCATAATTCAAAGCGAGAATTAGATTGAGACCTGTATTTGAAGCCGTCCTTTTGATGCCCGTTTCCATTTCCTTTCTTGGTTTGTCAGGCAATTCATCCAACCGACCGATCACATTCAGGCGAACATTATTTTTCATTAAATCATCAATCTCGGTTCGGATTGTTTCAACTAACAGTTTCATAATAGCCGAAACCTCCATTATAGGTCTCTTCCAATTTTCTTTGGAAAAGGTGTATAAAGTAAGTACTTCAATACCCAACTCTCCACATTCCCGGGTGATCTCCCGAACAGAATTGATCCCCTCTCGATGTCCCGCGATCCTTGGCAGTTTCTTACTTAATGCCCAACGACCATTCCCATCCATAATAATAGCAATGTGGCGTGGCAAATTGCCAATTTTTAATATCTTTGTTTTCAACTCTTGTTCTGTCATTATTTGATTGCTATAGTAAGGAAAATTAACTGCATAATTATCGAATGTCAAGGTATGGTAGACATCAGAAATTTTTCTGCTTAATTAAATTGTATAGGAATTTTCATTTTATTTGTTTGGATACTTACCTGTCTGCCCCGCCTGACCAATTTCGGCTGGCAGGCGACAGGCAGGGACATTATGGAGTTATTTCCTAAGGTGGTTCGTCCGAAGGATCCTGTGGACAAGATACCCCTCCCGATGGGATCGGGACGCTACATACACTTTACTAAATCTTAAAGGTTTAGTAAAGCTTTGTAAAAATGGGATCACTGAACATTTATCTGAAATTATAGAAATCATCACGTTTCGTACTTTTACTCATATCCACTCAATCTGTTTCATAAAGTTCCCCTGTATGATGATCGAATGAAGTAATGGTCTGAGGTATAATTGAGAAATCTCTATATTCAGATTTACATCTGTAACAAATTACAACATCATCTGTTTTTTTATACAAGAACCAATCTATCAATATCAAAACGGGTAAGCTGAATCCATAGGTAATGGGCATTAATCCAGCCCTAATTAACACAATGAAACATCCTAACATCCGGTTAAAATCTTTTTGTTTGTAAAAATTACCGCAATCACAAATGACACACCGTGAGAAAGTTACAGAATCGCTATCAATCTTTCCGTTTCTCTCACCGCAAGTATGGCATGGTACTTCATCATCTCGTGATATGTCTATCTGATAATATTTTCCACAAGATGGACACTATCTGGTGATGGAAGGCATTAAAGAAAAAGACCCAGTTGGATCAAATAATACTTATAAAAGAGGTCGCCCATCACCACAGAAATGACCACAACATACAGCAAGCCTGTGGCAGACTGGATTGAACGAATGGCTACAGTTCTTAATGTTAACAGGCAAAGAATGAAAGGTATAACTGTGCCGAATAATAATGCTATAAACAGGAAAAATCCATTGAAGGTTTGTAGAAAATGAAATAGCCGGATGCTTTCCCCATTAAAGTCAACCGAACCAAACAAAATAAAAATCAGATCCCAGACAATCCTAATTCCAAGGAAAAATAAAAGAATACGGACTATACGTTGCAATATCCTGATAGGAAGATTAATTACGTTCAAATACCAGTGTCCGAGAATCATCGCAAAAATTGAGCCACAAAGAATAAATCCCCCGATAAATGACACAAGCCATAAGTTAAAATCGGGAGCTACTAATTCTGTGTTCAACACCGTAAAAACTATGGCACCCAAAATAGAAGGAATGGTCACAACCCAAGCCTGAATTCGATCCCTATTCCAGTAGAACTGGGTGACCGCCACTAAAGATATAAGCCAAACAACAGCCGCCAGTCGGTTGTGATTATCCAAATCCAAAAGCCAGAAAAATGTAACGCCCATCCCCCCTATGACACTACTCAACCCCAGGGTGAAACGATGGAATCCTCTATCCATCATGGTTTCATTGGTAACAACCCAAAGGTAGAGGGGGTAAATAGCTCCGAATCCAATAAAGGTCAACGTGGAAATTATGGTCAGCATCACAAGAAAATTGTCTTAGAAACCAACATAGACAAATTCAATATGAGCTAAAATAGAAGGTATTATTCCATGTCGAATGAGATCGTAAATCAATTGGATGAGACTGCTATTTCAATCTTATCCACAATTTTGCCAAAGGTTTGACTGACGGTGGAATTAGGGTCTTTAATAACAATAGGCGTCCCCGCATCACAGGCTTCCATCAATTCTTGTGAGACAGGAATCTCCCCTAAGAGTGGAACCCCTAGTCGCGAACTCTCGGCTGAACCGCCACCCCGCTTAAAAAGGTCAATTTCCACATGGAACTGACCCTTTTCATCTGTTTTTACATCCACCATTCCATCCAGGATGGGGAATGATAAAACTGCATTTTTCATAGGTGTTCCCTCACTATCCCTCACCACACCGGTGATAGCATACCCGGACATATTTTCAATTACGCCCATGACAGGTGCATTCACTTTCCGAAACATATCAGCACCCTTTCGAACATCTACCAACGCCAGGTCCTGGGGTGTCGTCACCATAATTGCGCCGGATATTCTCAATTTTTGAACAAGCGTCAACTGAATATCCCCTGTTCCTGGCGGCAAATCCAGAATCAAATAGTCGAGCTCCCCCCATGTTACATCATTGAAAAACTGCTCTGTCATTTTTGCTACCATGGGGCCTCTCCAGATCACAGGAGTGTCATTGCCACTTAAAAATCCAAAGGACATCACTTTCATCCCATAACTGGTAAGAGGCACCAACTTTCTTTCTTCAGTGATAAAAGGACGTTCGTTTACCCCAAGAAGTATTGGGAGACTCGGTCCATAAATATCTAAATCTAACAGTCCTACTTTATATCCTCGATAAGCAAGCGTAGCAGCAATATTAACAGCGACCGTAGATTTCCCTACACCCCCTTTTCCACTTGCAATCGCTATAGAGTATTTAACTCCGGGAATAGGATTCGACTGCATTTCCAATGTTCCCCCTGGCGCTTGTGCAGGTCTCTGCTGAGGTGCCTGAACAATCGACTTGACCTCTATTCCTTCAAATGAGCCCGTCTCTGTTAATACCTTCCGAACTCTGGATTCAATTTCCAGGCGGCTATTTTCATTTGTAGTAGAAATTTGAAGATCAACCGAGATAGAAGTATCCTCAATCCAGATATCTTTTACGATTCCAAACGAGACAATATCACGGCTGAATCCCGGATATTTTACCTTCTTCAATATATTTAATATATCATTTTCCGTCATTATATGAGCTTTATATCAGGTTACATGTAAAAACGGCTGCCCCAAACGAACAGCCGTTTAACGCAAATGTTATCTATTGCTTAAGTGGTAAGCTGTTTGAGCTTTTCCCACATTATTCTCAAGGAGCTTCCTGTCCAAAGTGCTCGTAGTTGATGGCAATATACTTTCCCCATTCTTCGGGCACTTCGCTCTCTTCAAAAATTGCCTCTACAGGACATTCCGGTTCACAGGCTCCACAGTCGATACATTCCTCAGGGTCAATATACAATTGAAGACCTTCTATACTATCACCTGCTTCAATTTTCTTCTTGACTTCTTCCCCTGCATCATCCTGAGTAAAGTGAATACAATCCACAGGACAAACTTCCACACATGCTGTATCGCAAACACCCACACACGGTTCTGCAATTATGTACGTCATTGATTCCTCCTATATCTGTTTAATTCTGATCACAAAATTATAATTACTTTTACTTAGTTATTACATAAAATTTACTTTGACAATGAATTTATGGAAAGAATTTTCATGAATTAATTTCAAGTAATTTTATAAAATTAATTTCAGTTTGATAACAATTTGAACATCTACAAATTGATTCGAAGATGACACGGTTATTCAACAAATTTTCTTCTATTAATCGATCTATCTTTCTCCTCTGGCTCGGTCAACTCATCTCCCACGCCGGAGATGCTATTTATATGATTGCCCTCCCTTGGCTGATTCTCGAGTTGACGGGATCGAAAACAACAACCTCCCTAATTGCCGTCTGTGCTTATCTTCCTGCAGTTCTTTTCAGCCTGCCGGCGGGTGTAATCGTAGACAGGTTCAATCGTCGTGCCGTAATGATTTTCTCAGATGCCGCAAGAATGATTACCATCGCCGGTCTTGTCATTTTTTTGTTAACCGGTGGAGTTTCACCTTTGGTGATCGGCACTATTGCATTTATCGTCGCCTCATTTTCTACACTATTTTATCCTGCGAGAGATTCCTTGATCCCAAGTCTCATTCCAAAACAATCCCTAACCTCCGCCAATGCATTCATATCCACATCCGGTCAATTTGCTCATTTGGCAGGACCCGTTATTGCCGGAGTCCTCATCACATTGGTAGGGTTAACACACCTGTTTACTCTGGATGCCATCAGTTTCACTGCCAGTATGATATGTATTCTGTTTATCGTTCAAAGAAAAAAAGAAACAATTGGTAAAAAATCTCCCCATCCCCATCTCCATGACCTAAAAGAGGGTCTCAATTATGTCATTCGGAAAAGACCTCTGGCATTTCTTCTTCTTTTAACAGCAGTCAACAATTTGTTCATCATGGGACCTGCTATGATTGGAACTCCCATATTTGTACGGGAGGTACTTCAGATGAAATTTGCAGCTTATGCAACCATTGAAGCTTTTATGGCAGGCGGGATGATTATCGGCTCCATATTGGTCTGGAAAATTGGTAAGAATTTTAATCCTTCCCTCGTGCTATTTATCGGTATGATTATGGATGGCTTAACCTACAGTTGTCTTTATTTCATCCATACTTACCCCGGGACGAAACTTCTTATACTGATTCACGGCATAGGTATCCCCATGATTACCATCTCCAGAACCACAATAATACAGAAAGTGGTTCCGGATAAATTCCGAGGTCGTATTTTTTCCATGGTTAATATGTCTGTCATCGGTTTAACTGCCATATCGTCTGGTCTGATAGGTCCCTTCGCAGAAATCCTTCCAATTGGGACTATCTTTCTTGTCATCGGAATTGGCGCAGCTTTATGTGGAGTCATTGGATTAAATCACCGGGGATTGATGAAACTCGTTGATTGACAAACTCTAAATCTCAAACTCAAACTGGGGCGGGCACAAATCACGTTTCACGTTTTATGTTTCCCTGTATATTCCCCAATACTCTCTCCCTGAGCTTCAGAATACGAGGGTTCTTGGCTCTTTCGAATTTCTGTTTCAACCAAAAATTGAGGCATGACTGTGAACCATTCTTTTTTATTCCCCTTCAAAGTTTGGGCACTTAATTTTAGCAGGTTTATTTCATAATAATTAGAGAAAGTTTACAATGAAATCTACATATAGTTATAAAAATATCTCATTAGTCCCCAGAAAAATATCAAAAATCCTGTCTCGGAGTGATATCGATTTATCTGTCTCACTACAAGTGAAGAATAGAAAAACCTCACTAAAAATGCCCATTCTCCCAGCTCCCATGGATACCATCTGCGGTATGAATATGTGCAGGAGTTTTTATGAGAACGGAATGTTGGGGATGATTCACAGATTCCAAACAGTTGAGGAGAGAATCATAACCTATGAGAAACTGACCAATGAAATGATGGATGCCTTTATTGCCATCGGTTTGGAGGAAGAAAAATTAGTTCGGCAATTCCACGATATGGGAGCCAAGTTCTTTATTTTAGATGTGGCTAACGGTTTTAATACCTCTATTGAACCTATCATTAGTTCCATTAAAAATTTAGGAGATACGTTTGTTATCTGTGGCAATGTTGCATCCAAAGAAGGCTTTAAATATTTATCTGACCTGGGTGTAGATGCTGTCCGGGTGGGTATTGGGACTGGATCAATGTGTACTACATCGGTAATGACAGGGATCGGTCAGGGAATCGTATCGGCTCTTCAGGAATGTGTGGAAATCAGAAAGGAACTGGACAATTTCACTCTCATCATTGCTGACGGAGGTATAGTTGATGTGGGTGACATTGGCAAAGCTCTTGGACTTGGCGCCGATCTGGTAATGATGGGTAGAATGTTTGCAGGAACCAAGGAGGCGGAAGGGAATATTCTCAAATATGACGGAAAGTTGTATAAAGCTTATCGTGGATCGGCTTCATTCGCTGTCCAGAAAAATAGAGGGAAAAATCCCTACTATGTGGAAGGAGACGAAACCATTGTCAAATACAAAGGTGGCGTGCAAAATATATTTGATCAAATAGAAGCAGGCTTACGAAGTACTTTGAGTTACATGGCTGCTGTTAATTTAAAGGAATTCCGTGAAAATGCCTCTTTCGTGCTCTATCCCATGTAGACAAATTTGATGATATCTTACTGAATGCCAAATTTTTTTCTCTTTTCTCTAAGGTTTGGTGGAGAATTGTTTTAAACGGATTTGATATCAACTACTTCTGTCAATAAGACAGTCCTATATTATAAAACATAAATGACCACATATCCGATAATTCCTCAATAATCTTGGAGGTGGGTTTTCCCGCACCATGACCTGCTTTGGTCTCAATGCGGATGAGGAGGGGCAGTTCGTTATCCCTAACTTTTTCCTGGAGGGTCGCTCCATATTTAAAGGAGTGAGCCGGAACAACTCGATCATCGTGATCCGCCGTGGTGATCATCGTAGCTGGATAGGCGCCGCCAACTTTAATATTGTGGAGGGGAGAATAGCTGTAGAGATTTTTAAAATATTCCGGGTTGTCACTGTCACCATATTCAACTGCCCATGCCCATCCAATAGTAAACTTGTGAAAGCGGAGCATATCCATCACTCCCACTGCTGGGAATGCCACTCTGAATAGGTCTGGTCGCTGGTTCATTACTACACCGATTAAGAGCCCACCGTTGGACCCTCCTCTGACGGCTAATTTTTCAGGGGAAGTGTATCCTTCACGGACGAGATATTCGGCAGCTGAAATGAAATCATCGAATACATTCTGTTTGTTCAACAGCATACCGCCTTTATGCCATTTGTCACCGTATTCTCCTCCACCTCGTAAATTAGCCAGAGCATAAATACCTCCTTTCTCCAACAGGATTATATTGCTGGTACTAAAAGATGGCGTCAGGCTGATATTGAATCCACCATAGGCATAAAGGAGGGTAGGATTTGTCCCATCCCGTACCATTCCTTTCTTGTAGGTAATGAACATGGGAACACGGGTACCATCTTTACTGGTATAGAAAATTTGCTCCGTTTCGTAAAGATCGGGATTGAAATCGACCTCTGAGGTACGAAAAATCGTTGATTCGCCAGTATTCATGTCGTAATGAAATATAGTTGGGGGAAAAGCAAATGATTGGAAGCTATAAAATACTTCTGTCATATCTCTCTCACCAGAAAACCCTCTGGCAGTACCCAAAGCGGGCAATTCAATTTCCCTCTCAAGGGTCCCATCTAAGCTGTAGACATAAACTCTGCTGGTAGCATCCCGCATATACCGGGCGATGAGCTTCCCACCCACACTGCTCACGCTGGCTAATGTGTGATCTGTCTCAGGTAGAATATCTTTCCAATTCTCTTCTGAAGGATTTGCCAGATCAACCTGAACCAATCGGTTTTTAGAAGCATCCCGATCGGTCAACATCAGAATCTTATCACCCACATTGTCAACAACGGAATGTTCCCCATCAAAATCAGTAACAATATCAATAAAGTCAGATTCGGGGTTTGAAAGATCCCGAACAGCAACGGTATTGCCGTGGGTCCCTTTAGAGCGGTAGAGTACCAAGAACCGTTCATCTTCTGTAGTGCTTACACCGGGGAGAATCCTCGGATTCTCCAAATCTTCATAGATGAGCTTATCTTCTGCTTGATCCGTTCCGATGCGGTGATAATAGATTTTGCTGTTTTCATTGGTCCCGGATAGTTCTTCCCCTTCTGCCGGTTCGGGGAATCGCCCGTAATAAAACCCATCTCCTGCCCAGGACATTCCTGAGAACTTGACCCATTTCAGATGATCCTCCAGGTCATCTCTGGTTTCCAAATCCATGATGTAAAAATCACGCCAATCTGAGCCTGAGGTACTCTTTGAGTAGCCCATGTATCGAGCATCTTTGGGAAAATAAATACCACTTAAAGCAACAGTACCATCTTCTGAGAAGGTATTGGGATCGATGAGAACTTCTGCCACACTCTCCAAATCATCCTGCACATAGAGGACGTATTGGTTCTGAAGTCCGTCATTCTTGTAAAAATAATAGTTTTCCCCTTTCTTGAACGGGACGGAATACTTGGGATAATCCCACACTTCCGTCAGCCTATCCTTAATCTTATCCCGGTAGGGTATCTGTTCGAGATAATTGAAGGTCACCTCGTTTTGAGCCTTCACCCAAGCGGCTGTCTCTTCTGAATTGTCATCTTCCAGCCACCGGTAGGGGTCTGCCACAAGTGTACCGTGGTAATCATCAGTAACATTACCTTTCCGTGTTTCCGGATAGGACAATGGAGATGGCTGCTGAGCCAAGAGAACAACCAGGCACAACAAACTTGCTATGTTTATTTTTTTCATTTACTTATTTCCTTAATGCTGAATATCCTTCTCTAAAAGATGCTGTTGATTGTCTACACAAAGATAATTACAAGTTCGTATTCTCGCAAGTTTCAAATTTAAACTCTTATGAAGAATATCGACCTGTCAGGTTTGAGGCTTTCTCGTATATGGACTTTCTGAAACCATAATTAACCAGGCGAAAAAGGTTTAATTAGTTATAGAACTATCTTACATCATATAGTAATTTTGAATAAAGTTTAAACTGGGGGTTAATATGAGAAACGGTAAATTTTGGTTCAACGGTTTCGAGTATTTCAACGGCAATGGATATATTGGGAATCATACTGACATAATCCCTGGAGACTTTCACGGAGAGACTCTATCCCAAAGGAATCCCTATGGGACGGATCGCAGCTATGTTCTTAATACGAAATAAAAATAAACCATTTACCGACGGATGACTCTATTATCAGAGTGGCAAGATTTTACTGATAGAATCGGGACGACGACCCCGTACTCCCAAATTAAAGGTTCTGGTCAAGAACATATTTAGGTTGTGGATTATCTTGTAATTTCATAATCTTGCCTAATAATCATGTTAATATTTAAATTGATAAACTGACTGCAAACGACCGACTTACTGAACTTTTCCCTTGTTTATACGTACTTATTTACGTACGTTATGAAAAATCCAGGAGAGCACAATGAAAACAATTAATGTCACCAAGGCACGAGCCAATCTTTATCGGCTTTTAGATGAAGCCTCAGAGACACATGAACCAATTCAGATTACCGGTAAAAAGACGAATGCTATTCTTGTTTCGGAAGAGGATTGGAGAGCTATAGAAGAAACACTTTTCTTAACCTCAATCCCAGGGATTCGGCAATCAATCATAGAAGGAATGAAAACTCCTATTGAAGAATGCGTTGAGAAATTAGATTGGTGAAATGGAAACTTGTTTACACTAGGCAAGCTCAGAAAGATGCGAATAAAGTACGAGATTCCGGACTTAAACAGAGAGTAATAAAACTCATCGAAATAATAGAAAATGATCCATTTCAATCTCCCCCGTCATACGAGAAATTGGTAGGAGACCTAACAGGAGCTTATTCCCGGAGAATTAATATTCAGCATCGACTTGTGTATCAGGTTGATAAAGAAAAACGAATTGTGAAAATCATTAGAATGTGGACTCATTATGAGTAACCCGCTCCGTCTAACACTCACTCCACCGGACCCACCTATCGGTGCCGGTGGTTAAAGCAGTTTATCCCTAAAACAAAACACGATACGAAGGAGAAACAATGGAAATAACTCTTAAAAAGTTGCTTACCGCTCTGAACAAAGATCTTGAGTGGGAGTATGCAGCAGCCATCCAGTATACACAGCACGCCGCAGTTATCACGGGCGCAAAGTACGAGTCCATCCAAAAGGAGCTGCTCGTGCACGCACAAGAGGAAATGCAGCATGCGGTAATGCTTACTGAGCAGATAGACTACTTGGGGGGCACGCCAACTGTAGACGTGGAGACTAGAGAGATCTCACAAGACTCCCTTGAAATGCTAAAACAGGACCTACGTGGTGAACAGCACGCCATCGACAGCTACAAAGAGCGTATCGCACAAGCGGAATCACTTCGGGAATATGGTCTCCGCCGTGTTCTCGAGGACATTCTGATTCAAGAGGAAGAGCACATACGCGATCTCATGACCGTCGTTGAAGACTAGAAACTACCTGGCTATGCCATTCAGACATGCCATACAGGCAAAGCAGATGCATGATTCAAAGTTTAGATAATAAACTGAGTGGAAAATAAAAAATTAGCTTCTGCTGGCTTTTTGTCGGGGTGAAAGGATTTGAACCTTCGACCCCCTGCTCCCAAAGCAGGTGCGCTAACCGGACTGCGCTACACCCCGAGACTTTAATATATTAAAAACATTTCAAAAAATTCTGGGGGGTGGAACTCCATGCTCCCAAATCCGTCGACTGACGGATAACCGGACTGCGCTACACCCCGAAAACCAGCACGAAAATATTGCCTATCCAAACTTATTCCAAACCCTATTTACTGTTACTAATTTGCCTAAAATGGGGTAAAAGTATTGATTGTATTCCCTCAGTCATCTGGACAAACATAAAATAAAACAGTCATTGCCTGCCTGTGCTGAAGCTACGGCAGACAGGCGAGCGAAACGCAGTGAAGCGCAGCAATCCCGTCAAGGGTTACGGTTTCTCTCCCGATCAGCAGGATCGAGATAAGACAGTTATGTTTATTACGTATGTGGCATAAACACTCCCGGATTTACCTTAAAACGACGACATAAATTCCTTATTTGTCTGGTGTTAAGGGTTCTTTTACCACTAAGGATTTCAGATACAACTCCCTGACTTCCAATATCCTTAAGATCACTTTGAACTAAACTGTGATCTGCCATTAATTGTTTTAACACTCCTATCGGGTCACCTTCCGGTTTGGGATAATGATCATTTTCATACTGTTCAATTAAAGCACCTACCGTTTCCATTAAGGAAGCTAATGGATGGGCTTCATCCTCACCCACTGTGTCAATTAACTGATCTAAAAAACTTACAGCTTCATTGTACTGTTTTTCAGTATGTGGAAGTGAGACCACATCTGAAATCTTTGACCACACTTTTGAAATTTCTGCAATATTTATGTTCATAATTGTTTCTTCCAATCTCTTTTATCATATTCTCTATGAGTTAACACACCACGGATATACATCTTTTTCCAGTTGTAATGAATTGCTACAATCAGTCTTACCTTATTCCCGCTAATGTTAAAAACTGTTAATTCACCTACTTTATCCACTGAGTTAAAAGTATCCTTTAAATGAGCGAAGTTTTTAAAATCAGTGCTCTTTACAATTCGATACCAATTATCTAAAGCGCTAACAGTATCCGGGTACTTCTTTCCAAACTCGATTATCCGCTTGCGTGTAATGATATGCACATCTTATATTATCTCATAATGCGATTAATGTCAAGAGGTAAACATAACACATTCAATAAAAAAATAATATATAGGACGCCCGACTGGAATAATGGCACAATTATGGCACAATACATTTGAATCAAGTTGAGCAAGCAATTTGCAAAAACTGTTGAGAAAATGGGGGTGACAGACCTCTATACAAACCATACCCCCTTTATTTCGGATCCGCCCTGCAGAAACTCGTTGAGTGGCAAATTCGCATTGATATTGACCTTGACCATCACCTAGATACCACCTTATTATATGGAGTATCCCACAAATTGGTATCCCAATAATAACATATTTGACTATATTTTGCAGAGTTAAAGCAAATTGCTTTCCAGTCCAATAAAAAGAAATCCTGTGACGATAAAAGGTGTTTACCGTCGGAGGAATTTAAGTCGGGGTGAAAGGATTCTCCCGATTCCATCGGGACGACCCCCTGCTCCCCAGTCTTACTGGTGTTAGCCTGCCTGGCTATACCATTCAAACATGCCATACAGGCAAAGCAAATGCATGGTTCGAAGTTTAGATAATAAACTGAGTAGAAAATAAATTAGTGGATTCAACATTGCAAATTGCATAATAGAAGGATACATTTCAATAAGGTGTCCACTAGAATTCTAAACAATTACACCTATTTTTATAATGATGGGGTTATAGTTGTGTGTATATAATAAATTGCCTAACCAATGAATAATAACGATTTCAAAATCAAAATCACAGCAGGAGATGACAATCCTGTGCCAGTAAGTGATGTAGTAAAGATATTCAAAGGTTTCCAAGAAATGGTCTACTCTTTTGCTGAAATGAAAGCGTCCTTGTCAAGAACAAAGCGAGGGCCCAAAAGCAAAGAACTTAAGGAAATTTGTGAACTACTAATTAGTCAAGTCGAGAAAGGTAGTATTGTGTTTCATGTAACTACAAGGGAGCCGAAAAAGACTCTTTTTGGCGTTGATAGATTTGGTATTGATGTTTTAACAAAAAGCCAGCAAATGTTAGGATGGATTTCAGAATCTAATGTTGAAAAGATAAAGGAGCTTGCGC
>JADFPG010000028.1 GCA_022562455.1 Fidelibacterota bacterium
TGAATATATTCATCCATTTGTAGATGGAAATGGCCGTATCGGACGAGTGATAAACAATTATCTTCTCATAAGAGAAGGTTTTGTGCCCATAAACATCACATTCGTCGATCGAAAATTATACTATGATGCGTTTAAGGAATTTGATGATAAAGGAAAAACATCAATCATGGAAGAGATCGTTGGAAAAGCGATTACGAATAGTTATCACAAAAGACTGGCATATCTTGAAGGAATGGAAATAGTAACACTTGTCGAGTATGCAAAAAGAAAAAAAATATCCCACTCTAACTTAATCAATAAAGCCCATCGTCAAACCATTGAGGCGTTTTTAGAAAAAGGCATATGGAAAATTGGGTGTTCCGATTCAAATCAAGACCTATGAACAAAGCGGAAACAAGAATTGAAAAAATCCATACTGCAAAAAGTATTTAACGGCGAGTTATGATTTATACTCTCTATGAATACTATGTTAAATTAGAATGATGGAAAGAGCACAAAATATAAATCCCCAACGCATAGAATGGAGTTGCGAAGAGTTTGGTATAACACCGAAGTTATTATCTATCCAACTGAAAATATCCTGGGGCAACTTTGAAAAAACCATGCGTGGTGAAGATGGTATCACTATAAAACAATTGCGCAAGGTGGCCGATTATTTCAATCGAGGGTTATTGTTTTATTTTGAAGAAAGCCCTGTAAACGAAGAAACTATTTATACACCACAGTTTCGCACTTTAACCGGTCAAAAGCCATTACTTTCTCCCGATATAAAAATCTTAATCGAACGAGTAGAAAAACAGCGGGAAATTTATATCGAATTATTGGATGATTTAGGTGAAGGTGATAATTACGACTGGGAAAAATTCAAGCTCCCCAGCCACACACAACAGAATATTAAAAAATCCGCAGCACTTGTTCGAAGATGGCTGGAATTAGAAGAGCGGGAAACATTTGACAGTTACCGACTAAAAGTTGAGAATAAGGGTGTATTTGTTTTTGTTACGAATGGGTATAAAGGGAAGTGGCAAATCGCTAAAGATGATAATATGCGGGGATTCTCTCTTTATTATCCCACATTTCCTATTATTGCTATTAAAAAACAGGATTCTTTAAGGCCGCAGGTTTTTACTCTCATGCATGAACTGGGGCATTTATTGCTCCATCGAAATGGATTTATCGATGATGAAAATGATTTATATAACTATCAAGGTGTAGAAAAAGCAGCAAATGAATTTGCAGGCAATATTCTTGTCCCCGATGAATTTCTAAAAATAATCAACTTGATAGAATTTCCATATGGTGATGTTCAAGAGTATGATGAAAATTTAAAAGACTTTGTCAATCAATGGAGTGTAAGCACTGAAGTAATCCTTATTAGGATGTTAAAGGAAGGGATGATTCAACAAGCCCATTACGATGGTTATAAAAGTTGGAGAAAGAGTATAATACCGAGAACAACGAGTGGAGGGTCCAGAAAATATAGACACAGAGAACCTATCAAAATGTTTGGTGCAAATTTTGTAAGTACGGTTTTGAATGCCTATCACGAAAAGAGAATTACTTTAGCGAAAGCAAGTAATTATCTCGATAATCTTAAAATAGCAGATATTCATCAGTTGGAAAAAATGAATGGTTTCATTTGATACTTCAACGGTGATACATGCATGGGATAATTATCCGATTAAAAATTTTCCAAAATTGTGGGAATGACTAGGTTCAGAAATTAAAAATAATAAAATCGTTTTTTCTGAAGTTGCTTTTGATGAAGTAAATCAAAAAATTCCAGAATGCGGTAAATGGTTAAAAGAGTGTTCGGTAAGGAAGATAGTGCTTGATAATGATATAATCGGAGTGGCAAAAAACATTAATAGTATTCTTGGTATTGAAAATGACCAATACCACAAAAAAGGAGTAGATGTAAATGATTTATTAATCATTGCTACTTCGAAAGTATTAAATGTTCCGTTATTTACTGAAGAACGTGTACAACAAAAACTACCGGATAATATTAAAAAATGTAAAATCCCGGCTGTATGCAGAATGCCAGAAGTCAATGTAGAGTGTAATAATTTTACATCATTTGTAAAAGGGTCAGATCGAATATTTGGTTAATTATATTTTCATTTATATTATATGAATGAACAGGAAACACGCACAAATTTAATTACCCCTGCCATTCAGGAAGCTGGGTGGGGAACAGTTGAGGGTTCACGCATCCGGGAAGAATTCCCCATTTCCAAAGGTCGCCTTATTGGTAGCGGAAAACGGAGTCACCCAGATAAAGCCGATTATGTATTGCAGTACCGCAATCGCAATCTAGCCGTCATCGAAGCCAAGTCCGATGAAAAGTACTATACCGAAGGCTTAGGAAAAGCCAAGAGTTATGCCGAACGGTTGCAGGTTCGTTTTACCTACAGCACTAACGGCTTGCAGATTTACGGTGTCGATATGCAGGAAGGGAAAGAAGGTGACGTAACTGCTTACCCATCCCCAGATGAACTGTGGAAAATGACCTTTGCCGAAGCAGATGTTGTAAATCCAGATGCAGGTGCATGGCGAGATAGATTTCATTCCGTACCCTTTGAAGAACGTGGCGGAATGTGGCAACCACGCTACTATCAGGAAAACGCCATCACCAATGCATTGGAAGCCATTGCTAAAGGACAAAACCGCATACTGCTCACCCTCGCCACAGGTACAGGAAAAACCGCCATTGCCTTTCAGATTGCGTGGAAATTATTCCACAGTAAATGGAATTTACGAAAAGACGGACAGCGACTGCCCCGCATCCTGTTTTTAGCCGATAGGAATATTTTAGCCGACCAAGCCTTCAACGCATTCTCAGCCTTTGAAGAAGATGCTTTAGTGCGTATTCGTCCAGCAGAAATTCGCAAGAAAGGGAAAGTGCCCACCAATGGGAGCATCTTTTTTACCATCTTTCAGACCTTTATGAGTGGGGAAAACGGCGAACCCTATTTTGGTGAATATCCCAAAGATTATTTCGATTTTATTGTCATTGACGAATGCCACCGTGGCGGCGCTAATGATGAAAGCACGTGGCGAGCCATCATGGAATATTTTAGTCCTGCGGTGCAACTTGGGCTTACGGCAACACCCAAGCGGGATAAGAATGTTGACACCTACCGCTATTTTGGTGAGCCTGTGTATATCTATTCCCTGAAAGAGGGGATTAATGATGGATTCTTAACACCCTTCAAAGTGAAGCAAATTTATACCACTATTGATGAATATTTCTACACATCCGATGATACGGTCATCGAAGGGGAGATTGAAGAAAACAAGATATACACCGAAGCGGAAATGAACCATGTGATTGAGATCCGGGCACGAGAAGGATATCGGGTGAAACTATTTTTGAATATGATGAACCAAAACGAAAAGACGATAGTGTTCTGTGCCACCCAGCTTCATGCTCTTGGCGTTCGGGATTTAATTAATCAGCATGCCGACAGCGCCAATACCAACTATTGCCACCGTGTTACAGCAGATGATGGAAATTTGGG
Organism: Fidelibacterota bacterium; assembly: GCA_022562455.1. Classification (GTDB taxonomy): domain Bacteria; phylum Fidelibacterota; class Marinisomatia; order Marinisomatales; family SCKK01; genus SCKK01. Next base: position 3,525 of record JADFPG010000028.1, read on the forward strand.
GGAACAACATTTACGAAATTTTCAGGATAATGAAAAAATCATCCCAACCGTTTTAACCACATCCCAAAAGTTGAGCACAGGTGTGGATACACCTGAACTTAAAAATATTGTTCTCATGCGTCCTGTAAACTCAATGATTGAGTTTAAGCAAATCATCGGCAGAGGTACTCGGCTATTTGACGGTAAGGATTATTTTACACTTTATGATTTTGTAGGCGCACATAAACACTTTCTTGACCCTGAATGGGATGGTGATGCCTTACTCTGTGAAACCTGTGGTGAAGTTATTTGTGTCTGTGGCCCAGCACCACCACCCCCAGAACCTTGCAAAAAGTGTGGTAAGACACCCTGCGTGTGTATTTCTGAACCAGAGCCACCTTGCTATGTTTGTGGTTATTCACCTTGCAGATGTAAGCCAAAAGCGAAAATGATAAAAGTGAAACTATCTGATGATAAAGTTCGGGAACTGGATTCTATGGTACAGACATCCTTTTGGTCTCCTGATGGCAAGCCTATTTCTGCACATGAATTCTTAGAAGCCTTGTTTGGTTCGCTACCTGACTTCTTTAAAAACGAAGATGAACTGCGAGCCATTTGGAGCAAGCCTGATACCCGCAAAAAACTCTTGCAGGAACTGAATGAAAAGGGATTTACCCAAAGCCAGTTAAATGACTTGCGACAAATGATTCACGCTGAAGAAAGTGATTTATATGATGTGTTGGCTTATGTTGCCTTTAGTACAAAACCAGTAAAACGCAGCCAAAGAGCGGAATATGCAAAGTCACATTTTGGCGTTTATGAATCCAAGCAAAGAGTGTTCTTGGATTTCGTCTTAAAACAGTATGTAGAATCAGGAGTGGGTGAACTGGACGATGCCAAACTTCCAGAACTACTTATTCTTAAATACAAGGCGATAGCAGATGCAAAACGGGAGTTAGGAGACATTGGCTATATACGGGACACGTTTATTGGTTTTCAAACACATTTGTATGAACCTGCGGAGTCTTGAAAATATTCAAGAGCATATAATAAAAATATCAAGCGGAATCGGTATTTCGCGCTGCTTATTTTGAACGTTAAGTGGCTACAATTAAACTGAATTGATAATATTTCTTAAGTGGTGAAAATGGTGGTTTTTTCTAATTACTTCATTTGCTAATTTGCATTATGGGGAAATATGATAAACTTCTGTTTAAAATACTACGTGGTGGTTCGGATAAAAACATCGGTTTTGATGATTTACGACAACTGTTGAAACGTCTAGGATTTGAAGAACGTATCCGTGGAAGTCATCATATTTTCAGAAAGAGTGGTATAATTGAAAAAGTGAACTTGCAACGAGATGGGAATAATGCAAAAGCGTACCAAGTTCGACAGGTTCGTAAAGTAATAATAGAATACAACTTAGGGGATGAATTAAATGAGCAAGTATGAAATCATAATTTATTGGGACAAAGAAGATGAAATTTATATTGCTGAAGTTCCCGAATTACAAGGTTGTCTTGCACATGGGAATAGTTACGATGAAGCACTTGTAAACGTAAAAGATGCAATTCAATTATGGTTGGATACTGCAAGAGAATTTGGTGACCCTATTCCTGAAGCTAAGGGACATCGGTTAGTATATGCATAAATGCATAGCCACCCCACAGTCAACCGGACATGGAATACTGGTAGCGTGAATTTGCTGTTTAGTGGTTTAACAAAAGTAAATTTGATAAAAGGAATGACAAGTGGTTAAGATTTTCACGCAGGTGACTTCCGTTAACAAGTAAATAGAATTCTTCAAATTATTGACGTCTGATTAACAGATTTGGGGAGACACTATTGCCTTCCCCCTATTCTCTTGGTAAACTCCTCCCAATGAATGATAAACTTCACTCTGTCGATACCCTTCAAAAGTGGCTGGACGACCACAATTATATTTCAAACAGATTGCTTGCCACTTCCATTTTCTTAGCATTAAAAATGGAAAAGCCCCTTTTTCTCGAAGGGGAAGCGGGTGTTGGTAAGACTGAAGTTGGTAAGGTCCTCTCCCGTATGCTGTCCACTGAACTGATTCGCCTTCAGTGTTATGAGGGATTAGATGTCCATAATGCCGTTTACGAATGGAATTATTCCCGGCAGATCATCCAGATCAGACTGTTGGAGGCATCGGGAAAAACCGACAAAGAAGATATGACTCACGAGATATTCGGTCCCGAATTTCTCATTAAGCGTCCCTTACTACAAGCTGTTGACCACAATTCCGACCGACCCCCTGTTCTACTCATCGATGAATTAGACAGAGCAGATGAAGAATTTGAAGCATTTCTCCTGGAAATTTTATCAGACTTTCAAGTGACAATTCCTGAGATCGGAACTATCATTGCAAAGAAAAAACCTATTGTGGTGATTACGTCTAATCGTACACGAGAAATACATGATGCTTTAAAAAGGAGGTGTCTGTACCACTGGATTGACTATCCCACGGCGCAACGGGAGTTTGAAATTGTTCAGCGGAAAATATCTGAAATCAATGAATCCCTTGGGAAACAGGTGGTTGCATTTGTACAGGCTATGCGTGAGATGGATTTATACAAGCTCCCGGGAATTGCGGAAACCCTCGATTGGTCTGTTGCCCTCGTGAAGCTTGGGACAACAGAACTGACTGAGCAAGTTACCAGGGATACATTGGGAACCCTCCTGAAATATCAAGATGATATTGAACGAGTGAATGGCGACATGACACAACTCCTTATAGAAAAAGCCATGGCAGATGCTTCAACAATCCATTCATAAATTTTTACCCAAGTTATTAAACCTGACAAGTCGGCTCGGATCTTTTAGGTTCTGTTTGCTACCTAACCTTCATATACAAAATGAAAATTCCTACCCGCCTGAAAGACGCAGTCGGGCAGGTACAATCAAGATATGGAAGTGCAAATAAAATCAAAACTTCCTGAGACCATTACCACCTTTTGCCGATTGCTCAGGGATGCTGGGTTTGATTTGGGTACCGGGGATATTCTTTCAGCCATAACCGCTGTGAATCAAGTTGGTGTAAATAGACGGGATGATTTCAAACAAGCGCTAAAATGTTCTTTGATTACCCAACGAAACATGATACCTCTTTTCGATCAGGCTTTCGATCTATTCTGGCGAAATCCGGATAAGCTAAAAAATGTGTCAGACATCCTACGAAAGCTATTTGAATCCAGGCTTGCGCAGGTGCAGTTGGAAAGCCTTCGCCAACAGAAGAAAAGAGCAAAAGGTATCGACTCATTTGTGAAATTAAACGCAAGGAATAAACAAGTTCAAAATGACGAGGAACCAATCGCACATCTGTTCCTTTACAGCCGGGATGAGATTCTCCGGAAAAAGGAATTTGAAAGTTATACCGATGAAGAACTCCTGGAAGCTCGAGAATTGCTCAACCGGTATGATTGGAATTTAGGAAACAGATTGCTAAGGAGACTTACGCCAGGTAATAAAAGGTATCGACTTCATATGAGACGAACAATTCGGAAAAATATTTATCCCTCTCAAGATTTCATCAAACTCGCATGGCGGAAGAAAAAGAACAAACCGCGTCCTGTCGTTATTCTATGTGACATCAGCGGTTCGATGGAAGTTCACACGCGTATTCTCCTCCATTTTATGCATACTTATTCAGGAATCGATCGGAAGGTAGAAACATTCACTTTCGGCACCCGGTTAACACGAATCACCCATTATCTGAAGCAAAAAGATCCTGACATTGCCATAAACCAGGTGTCAAAGTCAGTTGAAGATTGGGCAGGCGGGACTCGAATTGGAGAAGCCATTGCAGAGTTCAATCACCGTTGGGCTCGAAGGGTGCTTTCAGGGGGCGCTGTGGTGATTCTTATCAGTGATGGGTGGGATACAGGCAATATCGAACTGCTCGAAAAAGAGATGGCCCGGCTGCATCGCAGTTGTTTTCGTCTTATCTGGCTCAATCCCAATCTGGGGTTCGAAGGATATCAACCCCTCACCCTGGGAATCCAGGCAGTATTGCCACATGTGGACAATTTTCTTCCCATCCATAACCTCGAATGCCTTATGGACCTCGGGAAAGTTTTATCAAATATTGATAAATCACCAAAAGAGAGGGGTAGTTTTTATTTGAATTATTTTCTCAAATCCCAATCCCTTTCAATCGAATCAATAGAAGGGAAAATCTCTTCGTCATATCAATTCCCCACACAGGCATGAAAATTGGCGCAGTTATTCTGGCGGCGGGTGATTCCAGCCGGATGAAATATAAAAATAAGCTCCTTCTCGCTATATCAGGTAAACCAATGATTTATAGAATAGTGTCATCCGTAATAACAGCTGGATTCACACCCATTCATGTTGTGATAGGGTATGAATCACACCAAATCCAAACCGCTGTAAAAAGTCAAAAAATAAAAACGGTAATGAATAAACAGTGGCAAACCGGAATCGCCGGTTCAATCATAGCAGGTGTAAAATCCCTTCCCCAAACCATCAACGGCGTCGCTATCATTCATGGAGATATGCCGCTATTAGTTCCTCCTACATTAAAAAAATTGATGTTGGCTTTTAAAACCACAAGAGGAGAAAATATTATATACCCCATCTTTGAGTCCCAACAGGGAAATCCGGTGTTGTTCCCTAAATCATTTTTCCCTCATATTTTTAATATCAGTGGCGACAACGGCTGTAAATCAATACTGAAAAGTTATCCTGATAAAATCTTTGGGGTAGAGATTGATTCAGAAGAAGTAATACTTGATTGTGATACCAGAGAAGATTATCATTATATGATTGAAAGAGAGAGGATAAAGAATTTCAATGAATAAAGACCTATTCGAGAAAATCACAGAATTAAACCGTGATCATAAGAATTACGCCATCGCCACTGTGATCATGGTCCAGGGATCCTCCTCAGGCAAGGTGGGAGACAAAGCAATTTTCGGGGAAGACGGTCGCCGAATTATGGGATTTATTGGTGGTGGTTGCATCGAAAATCGAGTGTCTCGAACTGCTCTTGAAGCCATCAATGATGGGGAACCAAAAATTGTAAACATTAATTTAGATAGTGATGAAATTGGGATGGGTATCCCATGTGGAGGGCATATGTCCATAATAGTTGAACCTCAAATTAAATCGCCTACATTCCTTGTGAGAGGGATGGGTAGGGTTGTGGAAGTCCTGGCTGAACTGGGATACATGTTAAACTTTAGAGTCGTCGTTCAGACATCTGAGGAAGAGAAATCACGCTTTCACAATGCGGATGAAATCATTACAAAACCACTGGAACTTGATGAGTTGGACTTTAATGTTGATTATTTTCTCCTCGTCACGCACCATAGAGACGATGATAAAATGTCGTTGAGAGCATTGCAAATGGGAATTCCGTTTGTGGCTGTCGTTGCCAGCAGGAAAAAAGCTGGGCTCTTAGTTGATTATCTCAAAAAGAACGGGGTTTCAGGCTCGGAATTGGAGAGGTTTCACTCCCCCGCCGGACTCAACCTAAACGCAAAAACCGCCGAAGAAATCGCATTGAGCATACTATCTGAGATGGTTCTGCACAGGAATGGGGGAACAGGTCAACCAATGAGGAAAACAAAAGTGTGATTTTAAGTTATTATCCGTCGTCCCCCGACAAGTCGGGGCGGAACGGGTCGGTGATCGGATAGTTAGGTGGAAGAGTACATTACCTGCTCGGCATCCCGTAAAATGACACGATCACCAATGAGAAACTACAATTAAATGAAAGAAGCCAATCGAAAACTAATTCATACCAGCCACATAAAAATCTATAAAGATGAAGGTCCCGTACGTCGGGCATACATTGAGGGATTTGACGAACCCGTCTATTACGGTGTTCACGGCAACATTAAAGATTTTTACGGTTATGTGTCAGAGATAGAATATCCCGCCACACTTGACCACATCATCGCTGCGGCAGCCGGGTGACTGACTGGTACCTTTGGTGGCGCGCTGGAAGCGCGTAAAATAAAAAGCGCCCCCGATCGATTGTTTAGTGAAGTCGAAGGTGATATAGAAAGTATTGACGGAGTATTAAGAATCACGAAAATTAGAGTCATATACCATTTAAAATATGCAGAGGATGAAGAAGAAAAGGTGCAAAGAGCTTTTAAGTCTCACCCACTAAAATGCCCTGCTTATATGACATTAAGAGATGTAGTGGAGTTTACTCTATCTCTTAAACTTGTATCTTGATGGCTATGTCCTACTATAGAGCGGAAATAATACAGACCTGGATTCAAGTAATAAGTGCCTGCCTGGTGGCAGACAGGCAACTCAATTGTTTTGAGAAGGGGTCAGGGGATGAGTTCTTGAAAAAGGTACGTCGCGCCTATATTTCTGTATCGGAATTTCTCAATAGGATCTCCATCCTCCAGCTGGCGAATGCCCTTCGTAAATGTTTCCAACAACATGCGTGATGCGTGATACAAGTGGCAGGGTAGTAAACTGGCGGGGCACTCCACTATTCTACCAGTTACCAGTTACCTCTCACCAATTCCTTAGCCTTAGCCTTTTTCCAAAGGATCCTTCGGACAATCAATTCGCTCAGCTATGTTCGAATTAATCCCCCTGCACCATCTGTCGAATTTCTTCCACCACTTCCGGATTTGCCAGAGTAGTCACATCACCCACATCTGTCCGATTTGAGATAGCTGCCAATACCCGGCGCATAATTTTCCCTGAGCGGGTTTTCGGCATGTCTGGTACGATGTAAACATGCTTCGGTCTGGCAATCTTTCCGATGGTTTTCTCAATAGACATAACCACCTTATCTTCTATTTCTTTACTTTGTTTGTAACCCGGCTTCAGAGATACATATATGTCAGGGACCCTCCCTTTTATCTCATCCGCGACGGGGACAACGGATGCCTCTGCAACTTCTTCGACAGTAAGACAGCACGATTCTAACTCCTTCGTTCCCAATCTGTGACCTGCAACGTTGATGACGTCATCAATCCGTCCCAAAATTCGATAGTATCCATCTTCTGCATGTACAGCCGCATCCCCAGTGAAATAGGGCCAATCTCTCCAGTTTTTGCTATCCTTATTCTTGCAATACTTCTCATAATAGGTTGATACATATCTATCCCTATCCCCCCAAATTGTCTGGAAGGCTCCAGGCCAGGGATTCCGGATGCAGATATTCCCTGCTTTTCCAGCCCCCGCCTCAATCTCATTCCCATCTTCATCATAGATAACAGGATGTATTCCGGGGACGGCAGGACCGGCGCTTCCCGGCTTCATAGGATGAAGGGCTGGCATTGTGCTACAGAGAAAACCGCCGGTTTCTGTTTGCCAATAGGTATCCACAATGACCGCTTCTCCCTTCCCCACTACTTTGTGATACCATCTCCACACTTCCGGCTCTATGGGCTCTCCTACGGTGGTCATATGTTTGAAATGATAATCATATTTTGGAGGTTCATCGGGACCAACTTTCCTCAACATTCTGATGGCGGTGGGAGCCGTGTGAAATATATTTACATCAAGCTTTTCGGCAATCCTCCAGGGTCTCCCCGGATCCGGAAAGGTGGGGACTCCTTCATACATTACCGTCGTAGCAGCGAGAGAAAGTGGACCATATACGATATAGGAATGTCCTGTGATCCAGCCAATATCCGCCATGCACCAATAAACATCTTCGGGATGAATGTCCTGGATGTACTTCGACGTCCACGCTGCATAAGCAAGGTAACCACCGATACTGTGTTGGCACCCTTTAGGTTTTCCCGTTGTCCCACTGGTGTACATTAAAAATAGAGGCGCTTCTGCGGGCAATTGTACCGGAGCCACTCTTTTACCTGAATAGTCTTTGAGCACTTCATCCACAAAAAAATCACGACCTTCCACCATAGGCGTGTCAGATGAATCGTTACCTGGGTATCGTCTCCATATCAACACTTTATCGATACTCTGGCCTTCCTCTTTTGCAACTTTGCAGGCGATATCGGCATTCTGTTTGTGATCGAGTAATTTTCCATTTCTGTAATAAGCATCCATATAAATGATTACCCGACTTCCGGAATCCGCAGCTCTTTCCCCACATGCCTTGCCACTAAATCCTCCAAACACTACCGAATGGATAACGCCCAGTCTTGCACAGGCAAGCATGGTTATAGGAAGTTCGGGAACCATAGGCATATGAATGGTTACCCGATCACCCGCTTTTAAGCCAGCAAAATCCCGGAGTAGTGCCGCAAATTCATTTACTCGAACGTACAGTTCCTGATATGTAAGAACCACATGCTGTTCGTCTTCAGGTTCAGGTACGAAAATAAGAGCAGCTTTATTTTTGTACTTCGCCAAATGTCTATCGATACAATTAAAAGAGGCGTTTATCTTTCCACCTACAAACCACTTCCAACATGGTGCATCGCTGGTATCCAATGTTTTGTCCCAATATTTATACCAGGATAGAAGATCAGCAAATTCTTTAAAACATTCCGGGAAATTATCCAAACTGAGCCGATCAAAGATACCGGCATCAGTCATGTTCGCTTGAGCGATAAACCGGGTTGAAGGGTGAAAATATTCTTCCTCCTGCCAATGAACGGCAATTTCCGCTTCGCTAACTTCCAATATTTCCTTTTCACTCATGATTTTACACTCCTCACTATTTTATCCGGATTGACAATTATAATTTTAGCTTTGTGTCCCTGCCCTGTGAAATAGGGTTCCCTCCGGGAATTTCACAGGGTAAATGACTTAGCCTGCCCCGTAGGGAGGAACGACCGTATCGGGGTGGATAAAAAAGAAATTAGGTTAACGGCACGTTTAACCGGCGCGAAACAAAACAGGCACGAAACTCCGCATCCCCACTAAACTTCGCCAAAGCAACCGAACGTTGCAAAGCCACCGCGCTGTTTCGCGTCCGGTTGAAACGAATGTTAGACGGCACGGAAGAGGAGGACACGAAACGGCATACCTTCCTCATCGGCGCCTGCATTCCTTGAGCAAAATATCGCGAATCATCTCTGCACCCTCCTTGGTGGAGCGAACGACGTGGGGTGTGTTGGACACAGTATCGAGGCGAACAAGGGGCGATCCCGCTTCAAGCAACCGATTATAATACGTCATTCCTTGAGCCTCCCAAACGGGATATTCATTCTCTCCGAACAAAAACCAGACCATGGTCTCAGGATAGACATATGCCCAATTACCGAAGGAGACGCTGGCGTCCTGGAATTGCCTACGAAATGATGGATCGTTGCGGGCGCCGGGACCGGTGCTATCCGGCGGGAATCCAAATGATTCATCTGCAACACGTGTCCCGTAAGCATCAAACCAATACTGCTCATTGTTCGGATCATCATGAATAAGACCGAGGTCGATACGTCCAAATGGCGGCCCGCCGGTCAGTACCACAGCATCGAAGATATTCGCCTGTCCGTAGTGGGCCAGGGTGTAACTGATCTGCATGGAACCACCGGAATTTCCCGTGGCACAGAACGCCCGGTCGTCGTCTTGTTGGTGTAGATTGTCGTACACCCAGCGCATCACCGTCGCCGGTCGGCTGGCTAAACGCGCGGGACCTTCAGATTGCCCACGAGCACCTGTTAACCAACCACGCTCCCACTGAAGCTGTACCGTGCGGAATCCGGCTGCCCGCAGTTCCTCAATGACTCGCCCGGCATGCTCGCTTTGGTTTCCCCAGAGATAAGTCCCATTACCACCGCCCATAAACATGATGGTTCCGCGCGACGGCGAAGTGGTAGGATCCCCAACTTTGAGCAGGGCGTTGTCGATCTCAGCCAGCTGAGGACTGCTAACTTCTACCTCATAACAGTCATGGCCGTCACAATTACTGGGCCCCGAAACAAGCTTGACTTCCCCCAGCGGACGTTGCGGATGCGAAACCGGTACTTTACATCCTGATAGAAGGAGCACTACAGATGCTGCTATCAAGATAAAGTGCTTAATTGTGTTTACGAGTGTTTGCTTCATTGCTATATCCCTCTTTTGTGAATAAATGAATATTTTTTGAGCAGATGCACGTCGTCTAACTTGTTTTTAATCCGCCACATTTCCGTATAAATACGACATTCCTGTGCATGTCTGTGGAAAATTCAAGAATATCATTTATTTTTCAATTAGCCACATATTCTTTGAAATCCCCAATACCATTGATAGAGAAGAATTGCCATGATTCGGTAACTAATATAAATGTAAACCGTAACATGAGCAAATCCAAATTATCCGAAGGATCCTTTGGAGATTCTTGGGACAGATTCAACCAAAATACTCTTTGTTTTTTCGTACACATTCCATTCAACCTTGAAAAGGTTAGCAACCTTTTCAAGGTTTTCCAGGCTATGGAATTTGCTCCACAGGAGCTCCTTCGGAGCAGACCTACGCATATACCCTAATATTTAACAAGTGTTTCAAAAAGTGCATTTATATCATCAGGCATAGAACGAATTTTCTTAAACGTCCTTTTGGGCATATCGGGAAAACTGACAGGGATTCTAAACTTACCATCGAGCATCAATACCTTTTTATCTGCGACCAATATTTCCAGAGGTAAACCGGCAGTATGTTTCCAATCTCCCGTGTCTATTGTGGGGAAAAAAGAACTTTCCCCTTTGGGTCCTCTCAATCCGATACCATAGAGTTTCACATTTTTCCCAGGAACTTCTTTTTCAAATACTTTTACCAGAACATCGGATGATGCCAGATTTTTTTCGATGACCTTTTTAGCTTCACTAAAGTTAGAAAATGTTCCGAGTTTGACCATTTCTTCAAAATAAGGCATCCTGAACCCATACCGATAATGTTGCAATTTCTCGGTGGTAATCCCTTCAGTAGATCCGAACGATCTGTTAAACCGTCCCCTCATCCGCGGCATGGATTTCATTAACTTTTTCTGAAATGCCGCAAAATATTCCTCGACTTCAGGATAGTCCCCCTGGAAAAAGACATTCCCCCAGTAAACCGGATTTTGACACGATACGTAGGTCATCTCCCCTTGTTTTGTGATAGCTAATCTCATGACTGCTGCAAAACCTGTTGTTGGATCACCTGTTTTTACTGCCTTTATCAGGTCCTGGTTGGTTACAGCTATAATAAATCGATCAGGGTCGTCCGCCAGCTGGCGGACTGTATTTTCCCAATATTTCAATTTCATCCTCCATAAAGATTGAACCGATGATTGCATCCACCGTTTTCCGTACACTCTTACCACTTTCACCAATAAGGATAAATGGTTTGAGACCATTCGACTGACCTTAAACCATCGATAAAATTGGTAATACAATAAAGAAGATCGACAATAGAATTACTTTTTTCACTGGCACTCCATCAAACGGAAATAAACTTCTTTAATCACTTGGCTGATCTATTTTCAGTATCCTGCGGATATGTCTTTCACCTTTAAAATCGGTTTTTAACCAGAGGTCAACGACCTTAACCGCTATATCACTTGTAAGAAATCTTGCACCTAACGATAAAATGTTGGCATTATTATGTTCCCTTGAAAGCTGGACAATTTCCTCCATTCCTCCGTAGTAAACTACAGCTCTGATACCTTTTATCCTGTTTGCACAGATGGCTTCACCTTGTCCGGAACCGCCAAAAATAATACCCCTGCTATTTAAATCTCTCGAGACTACTTTGGCAACCGGGAATACAAAATCGGGATAATCGTCTTCGCCATCATACCAATATGCGCCTTTGTCCTCAACTTCAAAGCCTTCATCCTCAAGATGCTTTTTGACCGTCTCTTTCAATTCAAACCCAACATGATCTGTCCCGAGATAGATGACTGATATATCCGGTTTTGTCATAGGAACCTCACGAGATTTGTTTAAACATATTCATTGTCTTAACTGGATCTTTTGTTTCAAATATAGCTGATCCAATAACCAAAATATCAGCGCCTGCTCCAACTATCTTTTTTGCATTGCTGAGTCTAACACCTCCATCGACAGATATCTCAGGAGAATTTCTTTCCTGTAAAGCAGCAATCATTTTTTTAATTTTTCGCACTCGATCCAATGTTTCCGGGATAAACTCTTGCCCACCGAAACCCGGCTCAACAGACATAATTAAAATTAAATCTACTTCCGAAATTACATTTTCTATATCTTTTAGAGAAGTACCGGGTTTAAGAGTTACCCCTGCCTTTGCTCCTGATTCCTTTATCTGTCGAATAACCGTAGACAAATTCTCACATGTTTCTACATGAACCGTGATTAAATCTGATCCTGCCTGTACAAATTGAGGAATATACATTTCCGGATTTTCGATCATGAGGTGGACATCGAGGGGTAGTCCAGTTCTTTTTCGTATATCTTTCACCACCCCTGGTCCAATGGTGATATTGGGGACAAAATGACCGTCCATCACATCCACATGAATCTGGTCTGCTTCTCCCCGCTCACATTGATCCAAAGCAATGGAAAGATTTGCGAAATCAGCAGAGAGTATGGATGGGGCTATTTTCACTGTTTTATTTACTCGAATTTATTAAATATTTCTTTTCAAACCTGACCTATTTATTAGCCATAAAGGAACACCCCGCCCAACGGTCAAGCAGGAAAGTAACGCTAAAATTTTTATCAATTAAATGACAAATGATAGTTTTCATCTTATTGAAATACTTTTCCAGAAAAAAATGATTTTAATGTTTTGTTTTTATATTCGTTGTCCAAAGGATCCTGTGGATGTTTCTTATCCTGAACCTTCGGGATTAATGGCAGATTATCCAGGATAAAATGGCCAGATCATAGGAATAAATATAGTCGCTAACAACCAGAACAACACGTTAAGTGGCGCACCTGCTTTGACAAAATCACCAAAGCGGTAACTTCCTGGTCCATAAACCATTAAGTTTGTCTGATATCCCATAGGAGTCATAAAAGATGTGGATGCGCCAAAACAGATGGTAAAAATAAATGGACGAATATCCACACCAAGCTGATTTCCAATAGACAGAGCAACAGGGATCAACACAATAGCTGCGGAATTATTAGACATGATTGAAGTCATCAAGACAGCTACCAGATATAATATGGACAATGAAGCATAGGGAGCAAACTCAGGCTTAAAAAGGGCGCCCAGATTAATGATACCAGACCCGATCAAGTCAGCGGTTCCTGTTCTTTCGACAACGATCCCAACCGGAATAAAAGCAGCAATCAAAACAATGACAGACCAGTCGATAGATCTGTACGCCTCCTGAATGTTTAAACTTCTCACCAGGAGTAAAATAACTACTCCAACAATAGCAGCTCCTAATATCTCTATGATACCTAAAGTGGCAGAAATCATTATGAGTGGGATAATAGCGATAGCCAACCACCAGAATCTTGTCTTGTGGAGCGATATTTCATGTTCTTGGAGCACGGCAATATCAGGATTTTTATCCAGAGCACTCAAATTAGATTTTGGAACAAAAATCAAAAGCGTATCAGCAAAGTGGAGTACAATATGAGCAATTTTTTCCCGTAAAGTTTTACCTTCTCTCCTTATCGCCAAAACAAAGGCGCCAAACTTATTTCGAAAATCCAATTCCTTTAATGATTTGCCAATTAAAGACGATCCGGGAGGTATGAGCCCTTCGATAATGACACTCTCATCTCCTGTTAACTCAGTTTGACTCATTTTCACCTCCGTTAAGAGGAGCACCTTTTCCTCTTCCCTAAAACGCAAAAAATTCTTAAATGTCCCCCGAGATAATAGTATGTCTCCTTTCTGTAATTTTATATTTCGGATATCACTATCATATCTCTGTTTGTCCCTGATTAGTGCAAGTATAGTAATATCATAATTCTCGTTCACTCCACGATCCATACAGGAAACACCTATTAGAGGTGAATTTTCTGCCACTTTAAACTCCGTTAGATACGGGGACATATGATAACTTCTGGTTAGTGATGAAACTGCTGCCCTGGAAGGAAGAATTTTAGGTACAACCCACAAATTATAAATTGTTCCTGTAATAAGAAATATTAGACCCATACCGGCAAACTCGAACATACCAAGAGGTTGAATGCCGTAATCTTCCACGACGGAACTTACAAGAAGGTTTGTGGATGTACCGATCAAGGTCAATGTTCCCCCATAAATTGCAGCATAAGAAAGAGGAATCAGTATTTTTGACGGAGAAATTTGAAATCGCTGTGATAACTGTAACGCAAGTGGAATAAATATCGCAACGGTGGCTGTGTTATTGATAAATCCGGATATGAGACTGGCTGCTAATAGAAATATACTTAAACCGAGCCAAATATTTTTCCCAGCCAAACTGCTTAACTGATCTGCAAATACTTCCAAAAAGCCGGTTTTGACAAGCGCACGGCTTAACACGAGCATAGCTGCAACCGTAAGTACCGCCTTATTACTAAAGCCGGAAATGGCTTCTCCAACATCCAGATAACCCACCAAGAAAAGTACAGTCAACAATGTCAATGCAGTTACATCTATGGGAAACACCTCAAATACAAACAATAAAAAGGCAGCTCCTAATATCAGTAAGAACAGAAATATTTCTAATGACATAATATTTTACTATATCGGAATTTCAATGTTTCCAGTAATATTTTAGATTTAAGATTTAAGATTTATTAAGCGTTTTTAATGCCGAAGTAAAGATTGCAACAAACTCATCCGACTCATTAATAAGGAATTCAAGTTCCGTATCTGATCTAATCAAGTCAATATCTTGAATAAATGTAAGCCAATCCGTCAGCTGACGGACGTCTGATTCTTCCAATACAATTTTTATTTTGTTTTTGTCCGTCAACTGACGGATTGATTTCGCTCTGTTAACAGCCCTGTAATTGGCAGCCACTGAAGATGACGCTTTCAAGAGTTGATATGCCACCCTGCCTGTCGGCAGACAGGCACATCTGCTGCTTTCGATCCAGGAAACTTTTCAACTACTTTAAAAACTCTAATTGCAAACTGTCGAGTTCTTCTGAGTAATTCGTTTTTGTCCATTTAAATCTAAAATCTTAAATCACAAATCTTAAATAGATCAAAAAACATTTTTAATTAATTTACGAAGTTATGTTCCTACTTCATCAAGTTGTTCAGGTGGCAGGTATTCTTTTGCATATTGTTCGTAGATCTTTTCTTTAACAAAAAGGTCAAATATATCCGAATCAATATGATAATCGTTTCTCATAAAGCCCATGATTCTTAATGATTGTGATACAGTTTTGCCTTTCTTATAAGGTCTATCGCTTGCCGTCAAAGCTTCAAAGATATCTGCTATCGCCACAATTCGCGGCTGAATTGGTAATTCTGTATGGTTCAATCCCTTGGGATACCCCGTTCCATCGAGCTTTTCATGATGAGCAGCAGCAAATTCCGGAACTCTTTTCAGCTTTTTCGGCCATGGGAGTTTTTTTAGCATATCAATGGTGACAACTGTGTGATCATTTATGATCTTACGTTCCTCAGGATTTAGTGTCCCCTTTGAAAGAGAGAGGTTATAAACTTCATCGTCTGACA
Source organism: Fidelibacterota bacterium (assembly GCA_022562455.1). Taxonomy (GTDB): domain Bacteria; phylum Fidelibacterota; class Marinisomatia; order Marinisomatales; family SCKK01; genus SCKK01. The sequence continues at coordinate 18,999 of JADFPG010000028.1, forward strand.
GAAAATTCCGAGTTTCACCCTCAAGTTGCCATTTGTAATTTGCTATTTCTTTGATTCTTTCTTTCTTTTCTTGAGAAAGAAATTCTCCACCAAAGTTGCACTTTTCAATGAATTTACTATCTTCATCTAATTTTGTTAACTCCTCCTCATATTGTTTCTTCAACTCTTTTATTTCGTCACCCTTCCCTTCATTTTCCAATTTCATCCTTTTCTTGATAAATCGGATCTCTGCATCCCTTTTCAGCACTTCAAACCTTGCTATCACCATGTCAATTCGATCATTCAACGATTCTAATTTAGTGGACTTATCCACAACATGGACTGGAGTTGCTATTTTCCCTGTATCATGTAACCATGCAGCAAGCATCATTTCTTTCATGGTTTCGCTATCAAAGTAAACATCCTCGAAGGGTCCTTCTTTTGCATTGTTTATTGCATCAACAATCATTTTTGTAATTACAGGAATCCGCTGACAATGCCCCCCGGTATAGGGTGATTTTGCATCAATTGCAGAAGCAAGAACCTGAATAAACGATTCAAACAGATCTTCCAATTGCTGGATAAGCTGACTGTTTGTAATAGAAACAGCCGCCTGACTGCATAATGACTCAATCAGTTTTTGTTTTTTCTCAGAAAATGAGATGGTCTCCCCACTGTCAGGATCCTGAGCATTAATCAATTGGATGACACCAATTATTTCATCGAGATGATTTTTCAGAGGAACCGTTAAAAATGACATTGACCTGTAATCATTCCTTTTGTCAAACGCCTTCATTCCGGAAAAATCAAAACCTTCCGCTGCATAGGCATCAGGGATATTGATGGTTTCACCCTTAAGAGCCACATACGCAGAAATCATCTGATAATTAGGTTTCCCCGTCTCAGGATTATATAATTTAATAGGATAAATAAAATCAGGAACAGGATCCGGTGAAGCCCCTCCCCAGCGTATTTCTTTCGAACCAGTCTGCATAATCTCAAATTTTAACCGGGTTTCATCATCTATCATCATGTAGAGCGTTCCACCATCAGCATTGGTAATTCTTCTTGCTTCGTCTATAATCATCTCCAAAACAACCGGTATCTCCTTTTCCCTGGAAAGGGCAACGCCAATTTCACTTAGGCGTTCAATTTGATTTTCCAAATTCTTGACATATTCCTGTATTTCTGAAATTTTATTTTTTGCTGGCATAACAGCCCTCTCATTTATATTAAGTTGCGATACTAAAGCATTAAATTATGACACCAATAGATGAATCTCAAGGATTGTTCTGACCAAAAATAGTTGTCGTACCTGTCAGGTTGATTCAAACCTGACAGGTCGATATAAATACTTTTTTGATTGCCCAAACTACTCCGTTTTTGGCGAGGGAAAATCAGAAATAATAGATTTTACATCATTTTATGATTGGGATTCTAAATAATCTGTCTAAAGTGGATACTATAAAAATGTAAGGGTTTTGTAACTATTCGGCCTATTTGCCTGAAAAAGGCTAAGACACATCCTCAGATAGGAGACCCTTCGGATCTCCTCTGGAGGAGCAGACCTATCTGCCCGACAAATGAGCTCAGACGGACGCATCCGTTAGCTAACGGATAGCCCATATCTCTGTGCTTTAGCTTGATTAGTTACTTATAATGCAGAATAATTAATTTTTACGATCAAAAATATCAATCAGATCAACTACACGATTTGAATATCCCCACTCATTATCATACCAATTTAGAGTTTTCACAAAATTCCCTTCCAATACTTGAGTGAAAGGGGCATCAAAGATTGAGGAATGAGGATTCCCAATGATGTCCGTAGAAACGATTGGAAGAGTAGAATATTCAAGTATTTGGGATAGTTGTTCCGACATGGAAGCCTCATAGACAGCCTCTTTCACCTGCTTGGATGTTACATCGGATTTTAATCTAACCACAAAATCTACAACGGATCCGTCGGGAACTGGAACTCTCATGGCAATCCCATCTAATTTCCCATCCAATTCAGGGAGGACTTTACCCACAGCTCTTGCAGCGCCTGTACTTGTTGGAATTACATTCTCAGCCGCTGCTCGACTACGTCGCCAATCTGTGTGTGGAACGTCTGCCAACCGCTGATCATTTGTGTATGCATGAATCGTATTAATAACACCATACTCAATCCCAAATGCATCGTTCAGTACTTTTGCCATTGGAGCAAGACAATTGGTGGTACAACTGGCATTTGAAACAATCTTGTGACTCGAGTTCAAGCCCTTATCATTAACTCCGATCACCACTGTATAATCGATATCACCTTTTGCCGGTACGGTTAAAATAACCCGATCAGCTCCTGCATCTAAATGAGGCGCTAATTTTTCCCTCGTTCTGAAAACACCCGTGGATTCTATGACAACGTCCACGCCAAGACTACCCCACGGTAGGTCAAAAGGGTTGGATACGGTAAGCAATTTTACTCGATGATTTGATGTAATAAGGACATCATCTTTCATTTCTATTGTATCGGCAAATCGACCCATAACAGTGTCATATTTTAAAAGATAAATCAATGCATCTTTAGGAGCGAGGTCGTTAATTGCGACAATCTGGTGATTAGTCTGTTGATTTAATATTCTGAATACCGTTCTTCCAATCCGGCCAAACCCATTAATAGCGACTCTCACGCTTTTCCCTCCAGCCTGGCATAACAATCAATTAATTCAAGAATCCTCTTTGAAAAACCCCAACCATTGTCATACCAACATAACGTTTTCAGTAGAGAGTTACTCGCTATCATTGTTGCCTTTGCATCAAATATCATCGATTCATTGACTCCGATAACATCACTGGATACTATAGGATCATCTGTATACCCCACAATTCCTTTCAGACTCCCTTCCGCTACCTTTTTCACGACTTCATTAACTTCGCTCACGTCAGGCATTCTCTCCAATTCTGAAGTAAGGTCGACACAGGAACCATCCGGGATAGGTACATTAAAAGCAACACCGCCTATTTTCCCTTTAAACTTGGGCATCAAGGATTCCACGATTTCAGGCGCAAAGGTTTCATTAGGAATGATATTTTCCACAGCTGAGCGACATCGTCGTAGATTAGATCCAACGGTATCAGCCAAAGGCTGGTCGGAAGTATAGGCATGAACAGTGGTCATCATTGCCCGTTTGACACCAAAATGTTCATCCAGAATTTTCAACATGAGAGCAAGAACCTGGGTTGTTGAGGATGTGGATGATACAATTCGATCGTCTACAGAAATATCATTGTCGTTTATCCCAAGAATAACAATTCGGTCAATCTCATCTTCGGGGGGTGTAGTGACAAAAACACGTTTCGCACCTGCTTTGATATGTTTTTCCAACTCACTGAACTTTCTAAACCGACCGGTGGCATCAATAACCACATCCACGTTAAAAAGGTCCCAGGCAATTTCTCCCGGAACTCCACCAGGTAGAAGTCTAACCCGCTGACCATCAACAACGAGAAAATTTCCCTCTAACTTGGCTCCATTCTTCATGGGGCCATAAACTGAATCCCGTACCAAGAGATAATGGAGCAACTTCGGTTCACCAAGGTCACTTATGGCTACAAATTGATAATTTGGATTTTTATATGCCAGGTGAAAAATATTCCTGCCGATTCTTCCGAATCCCACTAATCCTATTCTTAATGGCGTTTTCATGTCAGGTGAAATTAACGCAATTATTTTTGTGACAAAAGACTATCTGTAAAAATTCTTTCTTAATGGCGCCGTTCTAAATCTTGTGAGTAGTGAGTGGTAACTGGTAACTGGTTCCTTAGTGGGGGCATGATCGAATAGAGATATATCACCGTTGACAGCAAAACTCTCACCAATAACCAGTTACCGCTCACCAATCCGCAGGATGAGGTATAGAATCTTTTTGGAACTGATGGTCTACTCTCACCGTACGAGACTAAAAGCAGGGGAATCAAATTCTCCTATATTGACTGAGAGGAGGGAAAGTCCCAGGACTTCCCTCTTTTTTTAACTCGGAACAACCAAAAGAAGGAGAAATAGTATGAATAAGTTGAAAAAAGAAAAGATAGCTACTCTATCCGTAATCCTGTTGGTATTAGGAATTGTTGCAATCGGGATTATAAGACAAAGCAGACAAACGATTGCTGAAAACAGGGTCATCTCAACCGAAAACAGACAAGAATCATGGGAAATGACCGAGGAATACAGAGATCCTCCAATCAATCAACAACAAGACAGCCAAATCATTGTTGATACTCGTCTTTCAAGCAGTTCGATTACGGAAAATACAATGAATGAGGAAAAGTCAGGTGTGACCTTTTCTCAGGCATTCTCTGATGCCAGAGAAACCCTTGGACCTGGACAAATCTTCATCTGGAATGGAAAAGAATACACCACATCCTATGCTGAAGAAGTTACTAAGTCGATTCAATTAGCCGATACTTCCATCCTCGACTCAGCAGAAAAGGATGACGATTCCCTGTTGGAAAGTGCCGTTCCAACCGAACATGAAGAGACGCTTCTTTTGAGCGCCAGTACGCAAAACTGATTATGCGATTAAATTTTTAATCATTTTGCGGAATTCCACTCAAGAGTCGGACTGATTAACCTTTTCGGTATCAGCCCGGTTTTTTTTAATGAACTGGTTCGTTACCATTCAGCCTATTTGCCAGAAAAAGGCTAAGGCACAGGCTAAGGCTAAGACTCCTCCACGAGGAGTCCCTTTTGAACAACGAATGAATATGCGCAGCATCCTCTGGAAGAGCATTTCCAATGGATCCTGTCCATCCGCAGGGTCCTGTGGACAGGATCGTTTGGGCATCCTGTGAATAAAAGCGTGTTTTATCCTTAGGGCCAAACTGGCAAAATCCCTCAGCCCCGACGCTCTTTTCCTTTGCCTTCGCCTGTGCCTTAGCCTTATTAGTCACATTGGTTCTATGCAAGCGGGTGAATTGTTACGAGGGGAATTGACGAATGTAGAAACAGGGTATGCTTCAAGTGTACCGGGATAAGGTTTCAGTAACTGAAGTGCATCTTTGTGAGGATGAACGGTTGTGTTCGTCCAGATATCCAGATGTTCATGACTCAGGATTACCGGCATTCGGTTGTGAATATGAGCGATTGAATCCATCGGCTCTGTCGTAACGACGGTATAGGAAAATATTGTTTTCCCTTCCGGTGAACGCCACTTATCCCACAACCCTGCCATAGGGATTAACTTCCCTTCACGGTGATGGATATAATAAGGAATCTTTCTACCTCCCTCCTTTTTCCATTCGTAGTAACCATCAGTAATGACAACACATCGTTTCCTGGGCACCAAATTTTTATAGGATGGTTTTTCCAATAACGTTTCGCTCCGGGCATTGATCATTTTAGAGCCTATCGATTCATCTTTCGCCCAAAAAGGAATAAGTCCCCACCGCATGAGTTTAACCACGCGTTTACCGGGTTGTACCATGACCGGCGAAAGCTGGGTCGGAGCGATATTATAACTCGGGAAATAACGATCGGGATCTTCCCACTCCTCGATGGCTAGTTCCTCGATGATACCCAACATATCCCGAGTGAGTGTTATACGACCGCACATAGCTTTTAAGTTTAAGGTTTTGAATTCAATTCATCAATTTCCTTTTTTAAACAATCCTTAAATATCTTTGAGGTTTCAAAGAACAAATAGAGGTCAAAAAGTCCCCCTTTGAAGGGAGTGTTCCGATGAATATCAGGACGGGAGATGTTTTACCAAATTCCATTACCAACATACCTACACATCTGAAAGTACAGATACCCTATCCAATTTCATGCTTTCTGCTTTTTCCATCTTCCTCACCATCCCCGGCAGGCTCGCCAATTTTTCGATGGTGATAGTATATACCCCCCCGCCTGACCGGCGGGCAGGAAAGGTTTCCTCCACCTTTCCCCGAAGCACAAACAGCTTCTCCCAGTGCAACAGGTCGCCGTACTGCCTGAAAGTATCGGGGAAAAGCACACACTCGTAAATATCCGTTTCATCCTCAAGGGTGAGAAATTCCATGGGGTCGCCTGATTCGATGGTCTGGGTCTCCTTCCGGGTGATGTAGACTCCCGCCAGGTGGATGGTCTTCCCGACGTACATCGGTATATCCTTCGCTTTCTTCACCCGCCCCTTCAAAAACGACTGATACGCCGTCAGGGGATGGGAAGAAGCAGGAAATCCAAAGGTTTCCAGTTCCAACAGCCGTTTCTCTGCCTCGCTCAATCCCCCTCTCAGAGGAGTGGAAGCAAATGAATCCTTTTCCCCATTCTTCAGGTAAAAATGAGCCACCCGGTACGCAATTTCCCGATGGGTCAATAGCCGTCCATTGCGGTCCGGGAGCTGTGAAAAGCAGCCGGCGTTGGTGAGCACCATGGCATCTGACAAGTCCAAGTCCACCCGGACGAGAAAATCCTCCAGCGACTGGAAATCTCCCCCCTTCCGCTCCTCCAAAACCGCCCGAACCGCTTTCTCCTGCAGGTTTTTGATGCTCATGAATCCCATGCGAATTTTATTCGTCCTGCCCCGGTATTCCCGCCGGCTTCGGTTGATATCGGGAGGAAGAATTTCTATCCCGAACCGCCGAGCTTCGCTCAGGTAGGCGTAGGCAGAATAGTACCCTCCCTGGTTGCTGATCACCGCTGCCAGGAATTCCGCCGGGTAGTGAGCCTTCAGATAGGCACAGGTGAAAGACAGCATGGCATAGGATGCGGAGTGAGGCTTACAGAACGAATACCCCACAAAGGACGCAATCATGTCCCACACCTGATCAATCAGGGAAGGGGAATATCCCCGTTGGGTGGCGCCGGCGTAGAATTTCTTTTTCCACCCGGGGATCAGGTGCTGGAGGGAATCCCGGCTCATGGTCTTTCGCAAAGCATCTGATTCCGAATAGCCAAAGCCTGCCATCACCCGCGCCGCCATGGATACCTGCTCCTCATAGACCATAATGCCGTAGCTCTCCTTCAGGAATTCCAAATCGGGATGGAGCATCTCCTACCGCTTCCCATGAATCCGCTCCAGCATAATATTGGTAAAACGGATTGCCGCAGGCCGGATGATGGATGAA
>JADFPG010000029.1 GCA_022562455.1 Fidelibacterota bacterium
AGCGATAAATTCATCTTTGATTTCCATGGTTGTATTGTATAACGTTGTTAAACATTTCGCAAGTAAAATTTAGTTCTGTGAAGGACTGCCTGCTTTCCTCAATTGCCTGATTTTTTTACTCAATGAACCGATAGGAAAGATATTTTTGACTTCTCCTTTTTAAACAGTAACTTCGCCGCTGCATTTGTTGGTTTGAATTAACATTATTTATGAATAAGGTAAAACATGGCACGTATATGTGAAATTTGTGGAAAGAAACCCAAATCAGGGAATAATGTGAGTCACGCTCATAACAAAACCCGCCGTTGGTGGCTACCTAACCTCCAGCGGGTAAGAGCAAAAATAAATGGCACCGTAAAGCGAATTCGGGTCTGCACTGCGTGCATTCGATCAGGTAAAGTCATAAAAGCCGCCTGATATCATTTTTTTCTATAGGATTCTGCGGATATTTTCGATTTACTACCTGTCCGCCAGACCCAAAGGGCCTCCTCCGGAGTTGGAGTGATTCTCTATTGACCCCAGTGAAACATCTCCTTAGCCGGATTTCACGGGGACGATTGAATGTTAACTAGTGCTTGACAGAAAAACAAAAAACTGGATGAAGAAAGATGACATCTTTTTCCTAAACTGGACTTTTCGTTCAGACACTAACTATTCACCCCACTACGCTCCTCCGTTGCTATGGGGCAAGCATATCACGCTTCACGTTTCCCGTCTCCACTTCGCTACGACGGGCAGGCACGCATCACGTTTCAAGTTTCCCGTTTCATTGACTCCTCTGCCGAATAAAAGCCGGAATATCCGGATCATTCATATCGTCAAATATCAGTGGACTGGGAGTTGGACTTAATGATTCCCGTTCATCCTCATCCTTTTTTATAGCGTAAGTGGGACTGTTCAATGTATTGTGTACTTTATAGGCTTCTATCTTAACCCGGGATTTACTTTCTTCCGTGAAGGGATTAACCGGTTCATCAGCCCAAGCCCGCTGGTTAAATCCCGTAGCGATAACGGTTACACGAATCTCTTCGTCCAGATTGGGATCGATGACAGCCCCAAAGATGATATTTGCTTCGTCTCCTGCCTCTTCAAAAATGATTGAGCTTGCTTCATCCACTTCCATCAGTGTGAGATTTTCGCCTCCAGTGATATTTACCAATACACCTTGGGCCCCGTGGATGTTCACATCCTCTAACAGGGGACTGGAGATAGCTTGTTGAGCTGCCAACACTGCCCGCTCTTCTCCCGTTGCGACACCGGTGCCCATAATGGCATCGCCCATATTCCGCATAACGGTATCCACATCAGCGAAGTCGAGATTTATCAGCCCGTGTACACTGATTAAATCAGAGATGCCTCGAGTCGCCTGGAGTAGAATAGCATCGGCGATCTGGAATGCGTCAATTACGGTAGTGGATTTATCTACGAGAGTAAGGAGCTTCTGATTCGGGATAGCAATGAGAGTATCGCAATTTTTCTGCATCTCCTCAATACCCGCCATGGCTCTGTTTCTCCTTTTCGGTCCCTCAAAATTGAACGGCTTTGTTACTATGCCAACAGTAAGTGCATCCAATTCCCGGGCGATTTGAGAAATAATGGGAGCAGCACCCGTACCAGTACCACCGCCCATCCCTGCCGTGACAAAAACCATATCCGCTCCATCCAATATTTGTGCCACTGCGTCCTTCTCGGATTCCATGGCAGTCCTACCGATATCAGCCTTTGCACCGGCTCCGAGACCTTTGGTTAAATTTTTTCCGATCTGGATTTTTATCTCCGCCTTGTTACAGTCCAAATCCTGTGCATCGGTATTAATGGCTACGAAATCTACACCTTCCAGTCCGGATGAAATCATACGGTTTATGGCATTACCGCCAGCACCTCCAACTCCGATGACTTTTATCTTTGCCTTCTGATTTGCTAAGCTGTTAAACTCGAATAACATTGTCGTCCCTCCTTATATTTTCTAAGTACCCGCCAGGTTGATTTTGATGGCATTGAATTGATTCTTTGCCAATTTTAATGAAGTTTTTTTCACAACTACAATTAAACCTAACCCTTACAAAACTTTAAAAGTTCAGTCAAGTTTTGTAATAACTCTATTAATATCGAATGAATTGCCATTTTCCCTCTTTAAATAAGCTTTTAAGTTTTGTCGATTGTGGCGATTTAATTTTAAAATAACTCACTGAACCAATCTTTTACCCGCCTGACAGCAGTAGAAACAACGGGCTCAACCTCATCTCCCAAATTGATCTCCCTGACAATGGAAGATCGATATTGAATCAAACCGATGGCAGTGGAATAGATTGGGCTTGATGTTACATCTACCACGGAACTTACCCCTTTGGGAATTCCGATTTTCACAGGACCACCTAAGATTTCTTCCGCAAGGCTCACTACATTTCTTAACAAAGCTCCACCTCCCGTTAGAACGACGCCAAAGTTCATGGGATTTTGAGTATCGGCTCGACTTGTTTCCCGCTTTACCATCTGAAATATCTCTGCCATTCTTGCCTCAACATAACGGGATACTTCGTGTTCGGAAACCCGTCTTGCTGTCTCACCAACTCCGTATGGCAGTTCGAACTCCAAGTCGGTGGATGCCATAGAAGCCTTGGCTGATCCATACTTTAATTTTATTTCTTCGGCGTCATCTATGGAAATCTGGAGCATCATGGCGATGTCATTAGTGATGTTGCACCCCCCAAGGCTGATGACAGCAGAGTGACGAACTGCGCCATCAAAGAAGACCGACACATCCGTTGTCCCACCACCGATATCTACCAGAACAACGCCTAATTCTTTTTCGTGATATTCCAGGGTAGCCGCAGAAGAGGCAAGGGGTTGGTAGATAATCTCATCCACTGACAATCCTGCTTCCTCAACGCATTTCTTGATGTTTTTGGCTGCTGATAAAGTACCGGTGATAAGGTGTACTTTTGCTTCAAGTCGTCTTCCTACCATACCGGATGGGTCTTTGATTCCTCCCTGATCGTCCACTACGTATTCCTGCGGTAAAATGTGTAGGATATCCCTGTCCATGGGGAGAGAAACTGCTTTTGCCATTTCCAGTACCCGGTTTATATCTGCATTTGAAATTTCGTGGACGGTAGATATATGATGACCGTTTTTAGAAACTGCAATTGCTCCTTGTGTATTAATCCCCCGTATATGTTCTCCGGAAATCCCCACAAATGCGTGATTCACCTTTATGTTTGCCATTTTTTCCGCTGCTTGTACAGCCTTCTCGATGGATTCAATGGTTTGTTCAATATTTACTACAATTCCTTTTTTCACTCCCCTGGATGGAGAAAGCCCAGATCCAAGGAGCTTCATTTCGTTGTCATGGTCATCGTGCTCGGCAATAATACAACAGATTTTTGTGGAACCGATATCGAGCCCTACGCCAATTCCTTTCTCCTGTCCCATGTTTTCTTCTTAAACCCTTTCTTTTACCACAACTTGTTTCCAGTATCGAAGATCAACATACTGGTAATCATAAATTGACCGAACTCCCCGGATTGATTTGACGAATTCCTGTAGTATAGTCAATTGACGAGAAATGTCTCCTGATCCGAGGTAGATTTTGGTTGGTTTTTTTGATAGATACAGTTCATATTCATCCTTTGGATTGATAATTACTTCAGAAATATCCTCATAGAATGATGGGAACTGGGTCTTTATCCGATTTAATAGACCTACCGCCTCGTTTATTTTTTGGGATAAGCATTTTTCTCCGATAGGATAAAGTTCATCGGCTGGATTAAACCCAGTGAGCATGGGAACATCAAATTCTATAGTACCGTTTTTAGCAGGGAGGATATACCCGTCGGTATCTACCAGGTAAAGGGGCGAATGATTGATATAGGAAATTGGGTTTCGCTCGATGATATCGATTCGTAGCGTCTGAGGAAAATTACGGCTGATTCTTGCTGCTTTTATATAAGGGTGACTCTCAAGTTTTGTCTGTATTGCCGTTAAGTCAATTTTGGTTAGGATGGGGTATCGGGGTAAATCAGCATATTTTATTACGTCATTTCTATCCAAATATGATTGCCCGGTCAATATTATTCTCGACAATTCAAAGTGATCTGTTTTATCTGCCCAAATCAATGCGTAGGTGATGAGGCACGTAAGACCCCCCACGCTAAGCAGCCCAATAATCCCACGTTTAATTTGGGTTAACCAGTTACTTCTTTTTTTACTTTTTTTCATTTTTTTATTTCACAGGGTGAATCTGTGGAGATCCGTGGCTAAATAGCCTGAATGAAAACTCCAGTTTGGGAAAAAGATGTCATCTTTCTTGCTTGTTGGCAGACAGGATCGCAAATTTTCCTTGTCTGCCGATAGGCAGGCAATTGTTCGACGAAGATCTTTATGAACATTCAGACTAAAAGATGACATCTTTCTTTCCCCGGTTTTTTGTTTTTCGTTCAGACACTAAATAGTTTTTTCTTTCCAATCTCATTGAATTAACCTCAGGCATCTAAATAATTTGGAGGAAATCCCAGTGTTTCGATTTCTAACTGTAGATCCACGGAAAATTTTTCTTTTACCCTACCCCGGGCGAGACGAACCAATTCTACAATATCCTCTGCTGTAGCATTCCCCTTGTTGATGAAGAAATTGGCGTGTTTTGTCGATATTTCCGCATCGCCACGTCGCGTCCCTTTTAAGCCTGCCTGTTCAATGAGATATCCTGCGGGTTGGTCTTTGGACGGATTCTTAAACACGCTCCCTGCAGACCGGAATCGAAGTGGTTGGGATTGCTTCCGACTCTGACTTGCTTTTGCCTTGAGTCTGTTGATTTCTTCTGACACTCCAATTTTAAATTCAAATTCCGCTGATGTGATAATTTCATTGTTCGGAATGGATGAATACCGATAACCGAATTCAATTTCTCCTTTCCTGTATTGCTTCTTTTCTCCTTGTAGAGTTACAACATTGAGCAGGGTTAGGGAATTTGAAATTTCTCTTCCATACGCCCCGGCGTTCATTTTTATAGCTCCACCCAAAGTACCGGGAACACCAATCATGCTTTCCACACCGGTTAAATTATTTTTTATACACTCCTTGACGAAATGACCCATCATGGTACCGGTCTGAACAAATACATGTTTACCGTCTATCCGAATTGCCTTGAACGTTTTTTGGAGGGAAATGACAAACCCGTCAAATCCTTGGTCACTAACGAGCAGATTCGTACCGGATCCAATAAAATATACAGGGATATTGTGTGTAGCGGAAAATTTCAAGGTATTAGCCAAATCTTCCTCATTATCAGGGTAGAGAAAAGCCTTAGCAGGGCCTCCAATTCCGAAGGATGTATGCTTTGTCATAGGTTCGTTTACTAATAATTTACCTTGAATCACTTTTGACAATTCTCCCAGAATTTCCACATTAAACCGCCACTTCCAACTTTAAAAGTTCATCAACAAATTGGTCACAATATTTCCAGATATCCCCGGCGCCCATAGTGATTACCAAATCTCCGGGCATTACTTCATTTGTAAGAAATTTGACGATATTTTCTTTGTCTTCTATCCAATAGGTTTGATCGTTTCCCATCATCTTTGCAGCATTCACAATTAATTTTCCTGTCACACCCTCTATGGGGTCTTCGCGGGCGGGATAGACATCAGTCACCACCAAGAGATCACATTTCTTGAATGAATGGGCAAACTCTTCGACGAATTCCTGTGTTCTGGAATAGAGATGAGGCTGGAAAACACACACAAGCCGCCGGTCGCCCCACCCCTTTTTGATCCCTTCCACTGTGGCGGCTACTTCTGTGGGATGATGGGCATAGTCGTCCACAACCATGATGTCGTTGAAAATCCCTTTAATGTCGAACCGCCGCCTTACCCCGGTAAACTGTGCCAATCCTTTCTGAATTGTTCCGAATTCTATGTTCATTTCCATACAGAGGGCGATAGAAGCCAATGCGTTTTTAATATTGTGATCCCCTGGGACCTGAAGATGAATTTGTCCGAGTATGTTCCCGTTCTGCCTCACATAAAATTCCGTGTGGATTTCGTGATAAGTGATATGTTCCGCCACAAGATCAGCCCCAGGACTGAACCCGTATGTGATCTTCGGTCTGCTGATGTTGGGAATAATTCTTTGGACTAATTTGTCATCCCGGCAGGCAATTACGGTACCGTAAAAGGGAACAGCATTGGCAAATTGTGTGAAGGCTGCCAACAAATCTTCCTCGCCTTCATAGCATTCCATGTGGTCTCTGTCGATGGTCGTAATAATGGCGTGAGTCGGTTGGAGTTGAAGGAAACTCCGGTCAAACTCGTCTGCCTCCACCACAATGACCTCTCCCGATCCGAGGAGAGCATTAACACCCAGGCTTTTCACAACTCCACCCACAACAATGGTGGGATCAAGATTCGCTTCCGTTAAAATCCTTCCAACCATGGAAGTTGTGGTAGTTTTCCCGTGGGTGCCGGCAACAGCGATACTTTTTGTCTTAAGTTTCAGGAGTTCCCCCAACATTTCTGCCCGCCTGATAACCGGAATGCCTCTTCGTTTTGCCGATTGTAATTCCGGATTATCAAGATTGACAGCTGATGAATAAACCAGCACATCACAGTCGTTTATAAAATTGCTATCATGTCCGGAGTGGATAATTGCCCCTTTCTGTCTTAGTTTATTCGTGATCTCTGTAAGGGATATATCAGAGCCCGATACCTGAAAACCGAGGTTCAGTAACAGCTCAGCAATTCCGCTCATACCGATCCCGCCAATACCCACAAAATGAATTTTTTTTATTTTTCCAAATATCATCGTTCTGTTGCTAACAAAATCTGTTGAACGATTTTTTCTGACGAATTTTTAAAAGATATACTTTTAGCATTCAATCCCATCTCTTCATGTGTCTGTTTGGTAGCAAGAATTTTTTTTACTTCATCCACCAGTCTTGTAGGTGAAAGTTCATTTTCCGGCAGGTGAATAGCAGCGCCAGCTTGTACAAGGCCTTCTGCATTTTTGGTTTGATGATCGGCTGTTGCCCCAGGAAAAGGGATTAAAATGGAAGGCTTGCCACAGAATGTAATTTCTGCCAATGCCATTGCACCTGCCCGGGAGATAATCAGGTCTGCCGCAGAATAGAAAGCTCCCATGTTTTCAACAAATGAAAGGATTTTCACGCCGGGATAACTTTCCTTCAGGTGAGATAATTCTTCAAAATCCTTCCTTCCGGTTTGCCAGAGAACCTGGACCTTTAATTTTGTAGTCAAGTCACCTAATGCCGCTGAAACTGCACCATTGATGGCTGTTGACCCCTGACTGCCTCCCAGTATGGCAACCACAGGTCTGTCAAGCTCAAGTCCAAAATTTCTAAGAGCCATTGTTCTATCCATGGTCAATAATTCCTCCCTAACGGGATTCCCGGTAAGCACCAGGCTTTTTTTTTAAGGAATTTTTTTGTGATTTCGTAACTGATACAGACTGTAGTAACACGATTGGCAAGCCATCTGGTAGTAAAGCCAGGGTAAGAATTTTGCTCATGAATCACGGTTGGAATATCCTTGTGGATGGCGGCAAGAAGGGGGAGACCACTGGCATATCCCCCTGTGCCGACGACTACATCAGGCGCAATCCTTGTCAATAGCCGACGTGAATGCAGATAGGAACTCACAAATCTTAAGGGGAACAGGAGGTTCCTCCGCAAATTTTTTATTGATTGTCCTCTTGCAAATCCTCGGATATTCAGGAGTGTATAAGATTCATCTCTTTTAAGATAGTATTTCGCTTCCATACCGAACTTGGATCCGACAAAGTGGATTTGGCACTTTACTAATTTCTTTTTCAATTCGTCTGCAATAGCGAAAACAGGGAATAAATGTCCACCTGTTCCTCCACCGGATATGACAACTTTTAATTTCTGTTTATCCAAAAAGAATTCGTGCTCCTTTCCTGTGTTTAACGGTTCGTTTTGCCATGGAAATATTTAATATTATCCCAATACAAATCAGGTTGACCACTAGGTTGGTTCCTCCAAAACTGATAAAAGGGATGGGGAGACCTGTGGTGGGAACAACACCGGTAACAACCGCAGCATTGATGAATGCATATATAATCAACTGGATAGAAAGCGCCATTCCCAGCATGATCCCAAACACGTCGGTGCATTCCTTGGAGATTTTGATAGTTCGCTGAAAAATGGCAAGGAACAGGGTAAGAATCAGGAATATCCCGATAAAGCCGAATTCTTCACCCATAATAGACAGGATAAAATCGGTGTGGGGGGCGGGGAGAAAAAGATTTTTTCCCAGACTTTCGCCCAAGCCAACACCGGTTACACCGCCATTGCCGAGGCTGACAAGTGATTGCTGGACCTGGTAATTTGTTCCAAGGAAATTGGAACTAGCGTCAAAATATGCTTTTATCCGTTCTATTCGATAGTGGGCTGCCATCAGTACGGGTATCATCACAGCGACGGAAACACTTGCAGTTGCAATGAGGTGAGAAATCTTTGCACCACCCATGAAAAGCATGACAATGGTGATCAGTCCAATGACTGCTGCAGTACTGAAGTCCGGTTGAATCACGATCAGAGCCATGATCAGTCCGGTAATAACAACTGGTGGAAGGAAACCGTAGGTAAAGTCCTTTATCCGGTCTCGTTTTCTATCGATATATGTCGCGAGGTAGATGATAGATGCGAATCTCGCCAAATCCGAGGTCTGTAAGGCGAATGATCCGAAGTAGAGCCATCGGGCAGGGGAGTGGTTTCCTTCCACCAAATATACAGCTTTGGTTAACACCAACAAGATTATAGTCACAATCATAAAAGGAGCGGCTATTTTCTTAAGAATCCGGTAATCAATAATCATCGCCGCCACCATTGCGGTTAAACCTAAACCCAGGCGGATAAGGTGTCGCCTGAAGTAAAAGGTCCCGTTGCCATATTTATCCATGGATATATTGGTGCTGGAACTGAATATCATAACAGTTCCGATGATTAACAGTATCATGACAATGGATAGTAATGTCCTGTCATATTTTTTTTCTGATACAAGGATTGACATTATGACTTATCCCTATCCAATTGGTGAACCGCTTCTTTAAAAACCTCTCCTCGATTTTCGAAATCAGTAAACATATCGAAACTGGCACATCCGGGGGATAGAAGTATAATATCTCCGGGTTCGCTTTTTACTCTTGCAGTTTTAACCGCTTCTTCCATTGAATTTACTTGAATACAATGGAATTGAGAGGAAAGGGCTTTTTCAATTTTTGCAGCCGCCTCTCCCAGGGTTATAGTTAACTTTACCTTATCTTTTGCGTTTGGGATGAGGTCTTTGAAATCCGCACCTTTTTCTCTGCCACCTAAGATTAAGATAATGGGTCGTTCAAATGAATCGAGGGCAACCTTTACCGATTCCATATTTGTTGCCTTGGAATCGTTAAAATAATCTGCATCATCGAGCGTGCGGACAAACTCGATACGGTGGGGGACTCCGCGAAATGTTTTTATTACCTGTTGAATTCCGTTTTGTGGAATGTCTAAAATTTTACTGGCGGTGGCAGCTGCAAGAAAATTGGAAAGATTGTGCTTTCCGGGCAAGGATACATCCTTGAGATATATCAGGATTTCTTCTTTATCATTATATATTTTGGTTTCATTTACGCTGAAGTAGGCAGATGGATTTTTCTTTAACGAAAAGGGGGCTTTTTGAGCAGGTGACTCTATCCACTTGCATAAAACAGGATCATCGTCATTAAAAACAATATAGTCCTCCTGTGTCATGTTCTCAATGATTCTCATCTTTGCAATGGCATAATCGCTTATGGATTTATACCGGTCAAGGTGGTCTGCAGTCAGATTCAGCAGCACGGCAATTTGTGGTTTGAAATGGAGAATATATTCCATCTGGAAACTGCTGATTTCCAGAACATAAACGGCATTTTGGGGTTCATTTTCCAGGTTCTCCAAAATAATGTTGGAGAATGGAATCCCTATATTCCCAGCGAGAAATGTTTTATATGACCCTTGTTTACACATTTCAGATAGGATGGTCGTTGTGGTGGTTTTTCCATTGGATCCTGTCACGGCGACGATAGGACGGTTAGTAAACCAGCTTGCTAATTCAATTTCGCCCACAATAGGAATGCCATTATCTGCCGCATTAATAAGGATCTCTGCGTCCTGTGGTACCCCAGGACTGACAACCATTAGGTCACAGTCATAGATTCTTTCAGTATGCCCCCCAAATTCAGTTACTACTCCCTCTGACTCCAATCCGGTAATGTCTTCGTATGAACCGCTTGTTGTTTTTTTTTCGCTCAAAAAGACATGGGCCCCCAATCTGATTAACAACTTGGAAGCAGCAATACCGCTCCGTTCAGCGCCAATGACGGTTACTTTCCGATCCTTCAGGTCAATCTGATTTCTAATTCCAATGTCCATTTATCGAATTTTAAAGGTGCTGAGAGACATGAGAGCAAAAAGAATTCCTATGATCCAGAACCGGATGACTATCTGAGATTCTTTCCATCCTTTCAGTTCGTAATGATGATGAATAGGCGCCATGTTAAATAATCTTCTGCCTGATCCGGTCTTTATCTTGGAGTATCTGAAATATGCAAGTTGTAACATCACTGATAGAGCTTCCCATACAAAGACTCCCCCGATGATGATCAGCAGTAATTCTTTTTTCAGGAGGATTGCCATTGTTCCGATTGCTGCACCGGTGGCGAGTGATCCGGTGTCTCCCATAAAGATTTGAGCAGGAGGGGCATTGAACCATAGAAATCCCAGACATGCACCAGCCATTGAAGCAGCAAATATGGTAAGTTCACCCGCACCGGGAAGGTAAATGATATTCAAATAATTACTGAAATCAACACGTCCCGAAATATATGCGATAGCTGCGAATACGACGGCACAAATTGCAAGCAGCCCCGCCGCAAGTCCATCCAATCCATCGGTGAGATTAACTGCGTTGGAACTTGCAGTTATTACCAAAACAACCCAGCCTATATATGCTATACCAAAATCGATTTCCAGGTTTTTAAAAAAGGGTACAGAGGTAACAGATCTGAAATTAGAGAATTCCGGAGAGAGAAAAATCCAGATACCAATGAGAAGTCCCAATAAAATCTGTCCGAGGAATTTGTATCGGGCGATGAGCCCCTTCCTCATTTTTTTAATATTTTTCAGGTAGTCATCTATGAAACCCATGATTCCCATCCAGAGTGTAGCGACTAAAATTATCAGGATATAGGTATTGGTCAGATTAGCCCACAGAAGAGTGGGGAGAATCGCCGCTCCAAGAATAATGATTCCCCCCATAGTCGGCGTGCCCTTCTTGTGATGATGGGATTCCGGTCCGTCCCCCCGAATTTCTTCCAATATTTGCTTTTTTTTCAGAAATGAGATGATTCTCGGTCCAATAATAAAACTGATAAGTAAAGCAGTAATTGCCGCACTTGCTGATCGAAACGTGATATATTGAAATATATTTAATCCGGAAACATAATTTTTAAGAGGGTATAGAAGGTGGTATAACATTACTCCTCAAAAACCTCCTGAATAGTGGTTTCCATAGTCATTCCTCTGGAACCTTTGAATAAAAGAACATCCCCTTTTTTTATCATGTTCATCAAGTCTTTCGAGAGGTTATTTTTAGAGGTATAGTGACGCGCATCAATATGGCTGTCAGCGGCTTCCACCATTGCTTTTGTCTCAGTTCCGAAACAAAGCAAGTGATCAACCCCTAATTCCACACACTTTACACCAACCTGATAATGATGGGCTTCCGATTCATCTCCAAGTTCAAGCATATCCCCGAATACAACAATTCTGTCACCTTTTGTGGGGAGAGAGTAGAGGAGGTGAAGCGCAGAAAGAGTCGAGGATAGGTTGGCATTGTAAGTGTCATCAATGATTGTTACTCCACGAATTTCTTTAACAACACATCTGCCGCTACTGGGTGAAAAGTTGAAAACTGTCTCCTGAAAGGTTTCCCACGAGATTCCCAAGGTGATGGAGACTGAAGAGGCTGCAACTACATTTTTCGCAAATGTTTTGTTGTAGGAATGAAGAGCAATTTCTTCTCCGTTGATTGTAAGAGTAAGTAGTCCGGATTCATCCCTATAAAGATCCGCTGTAAAATCGCAGTTGGGCGAAAAACCAAATGTAATCTTTTTACAAATGGTGGACATAGACCGAATCCATTCATCATCATGATTCACAAATGCAATCCCATTTTCAGGGAGGGATAAAAATAATTCTTCTTTTGTTCTCACTATGTTTTCCAGTGAACCGAATCCTTTTAGGTGGGTAGCGGCGATATTGGTTATCAAACCAAAGAGGGGTTTGCCGAGGTTACAGAGATAACCAATATCGCCTTTTTCGTTGGCTCCCATCTCAAGGATGGAGAAGTTATGGAGGGAGGTAAGCTCGAGTAAGGTAAGGGGTAGTCCAAGGTGGGTGTTATAATTCCCGCGAGTGCCGTGTACGGAGTAGTTCGCAGAGAAAATTTGAATTAATAAATCTTTGGTGGTTGTTTTTCCATTACTACCGGTAATTCCTAACACAGGGAGTGAGAAATTAGACCGCCACTTTTTTGCAACCTGGGCAATAGTTTCAGCCGGATCTGTCACTTGAATCTGTTTCAAACGGGCTTGAGCATCTTTTCTTTTTACTATTGCCGCAACGCATCCATTTTTTGACGCTGCTTGGATAAACCGATGTCCATCCACATTTTCCCCTTTGATAGCAATATAAAGATCACCCTTTTTTGCTTCTCTTGAATCAAGAGTAATACCTGTTGGCGCCATTTTTATAGTCTGTTTTGAAACCTGCTCCAAGATTACTTTGAACTCCTCAGGGTTTGGCAAATCAATTCTCATCTAAATTAAGCCCCAAAGTTTCGGGGTAACACAAACAGCCTGTTTGTGTTCGTAAGTTGTTCACAATTCGTCCCGAAGGTTCGGGACACTAACCCAGTGAGCGCGAACATTATTGTCGATGGTGCGGGCAGAATCGCTTAATTTAGATCTCATTTAATGCGTTTAAGACAGTATCAATATCGGAATGGGGGATTTTTTCCGTTCCAATGATTTGGTAATTGACTCTTCCTTTTCCAACCACTGCTAAAATATCGTTTGGTTCCAATCTGGATACTGCTTTATGAATTGCTTCTTTTCTGTTTGAATAAATCGTGTGAATGTTTTTTGAAAACCCTTTTATGATATCGTTATTTATATCATCTACAGATTCAGTCCTGGGATTATCCGGTGTCACATAGATTTTGTCGGCATACGTTTCTGCAACTTTTGCCATGAGGGGTCTTTTATCATGGTCTCTTTCACCCCCACATCCGAAAATAACATAGAGACGCCTGTTTTTTAACATTAATGATCTTAAAGATGAGAACAGTTTTTCATAAGCATCCGGTGTATGGGCATAATCAATAATCACAGTAGCGCCATTGTTGGTTTTAAATTTTTCAACACGGCCCGGTACAGTATCACATTGGGCGATTCCATTTTCTATTGCATCGATGGGAATTCCCATGGCTTTGGCAGCAGATACAGCCGATAATATATTTTCCAGATTGTGAATACCAATTAATGGGGAGTTTATTTGGACCGTTTCTTTCCCCAGACTTATGATACCTGTTATACCGGAAATGGACATTCCCCATTTCTGATATCCAAAATCAGCGCCACCTTTTGTGGAGTATGAGAAAGTCTTAGCAGAAATTATTGGTTTCAGGGAATCATACCTGTCATCATCAAAATTGAGAATTGCCAAACCATCGGAATGAAGCAGGGAAAACAGTTTTGCTTTTGCGTTAAAATAATTGTCCATCGATTTATGAAAGTCGAGGTGATCCTGGCTGAGGTTTGTAAAGATAGCCATATCAAATTCCACATCCGCCACCCGATTGAGTTCCAAAGCATGAGAAGAAACTTCCATAATGACATGAGTGACTCCGCCTTCGACAAACAATCTCAATAATCTTTGCAGTTCAATACTATCGGGAGTGGTCAGGGAGGTATTTGCCTCCATACCCTGAGCCATAGCGCCAAGGGTACCGATGACCCCTGTATTGATTCCATATGTTTTCAGGATTGAATATAACAGCAGCGCTGTGGTAGTCTTTCCATTTGTGCCTGTGATTCCGATAACGGTTAGCTGTTTGGATGGATGTTGAAACAAATTTGCAGCCATTCGAGACACGGCTTTTCTGGGATTCCGGACCCTGATATAGGGTGTTTTGATTGATGGTTCATCCCTTTTCCCAATTCCATTTGAAACGATGACTGCTGCGCCTTTGTTAATAGCATCAGAAATAAATTCGGCACCATTTTGTTTGAATCCGGGGATTGCCACAAAAATAGCGCCAGGCCATACATGTCTCGAATCTATGCAGATAGTCTGTACAGGAACATCGTAAGGCTTTCGGGAGAGGACATCTACGCCATTCAATAGTTCATTTAGCCTTTCCATTATTTTAGCTCCAATATACAAAACGAGTATAAATCAGTCACTGTTCCCGGTCTGGGGCTTTGATATCTAACGGCACCGGATCCTGAGATTTTTGGTCTTAAACCGGCATTTCTTATAACCATTATAGCTTTACGCATGCTCATTCCCCTGACATTTGGGACAACAACCGAATTTTCTGATGAAATACTGTTGTCAACATATACTGAAGTCATCAAGACAGGGGTCTTTTCTTCGTGATCATTTTCGTTAAGAGCTACGAATGTGGATGGGTTGAAATCATTTGCAATTTTCTCTTCATCCAATTTTGGTTTGTGAACCAGAATTCCATCATCCATTTGTATTATTCTTTTCATAACATTTTTGAAAAGGGGTGCAGCCCCGACACTTCCCCAGTGATAGCCAATCTTGGGTTCCTCAAGAATAATAACGCCAACCAATTGCGGGTTATGGGCGGGAAAAAATCCTGCAAAAGAGGTAATGAATCGGGTTTTCGAATATTCTCCGTCGATAAATTTCTGTGCGGTTCCGGTTTTTCCCGCAACATTCCAGCCTTTTATTTTTGCCCAAGTTCCCGTACCGGTGTTTACCACACGGACCAACATTTCGGACATTTCATCCATGACTTTCTTAGGAGCGATTTGGCGAACAATTTGAGGGGAACATTTGTAAACATTACGCCCGGATGGATGGATAATTTCTTCCACCAACAACGGTTTCATTAAAAATCCACCGTTGGCAATTGCACCATAGGCATAAGCTAATTGAAGTGTAGTTACAGACACCTCGTGACCAAGAGAGATTTCAGCGAGAGAAATTGCACTCCATTCTGAAACGGATTTGATTACTCCTTTAGATTCACCCGAACTTTGGATCCCGGTTAAAGAGCCGAATCCAAATTTCCGAACAAATTGGTGTAGATTATTGGCCCCAACCGCTTCAGCGATTTTAATAATACCCACATTACTGGAGTTTTCAATGATTTGAGGAAATGTTAATAATCCGAATTCCTTCCAATCATTGATAACATGACCACGAAAGTTATACTGTCCAAATCCGCAATTAAATTCTTCGTTTAGGCTGACACAATTTAATGTTAAGGCAGCCACTGCTGGAACAATTTTAAAAGTTGAACCTGGTTCAAACTGGTCTGTGATGACGCGATTCCTATATGCCTCCGTTTTGTATAAATGTCGATTATTCGGATCAAAATCGGGAAAGGATGTCATGGCAAGGATTTTACCTGAGAAGGGTTCTATAATAATCCCCATTCCTCCAATCGCTCCAGTTTTTTCTACTCGTTTTGATATTTCATCTCTTAGGATCGATTGATATTCGATGTCGATTGTAAGAATTACTGTGCTTCCATCAACAGGGCTTTGTCTCGGGTTTCCGGAATTTTGCCTGGATCGTCCTCTTCCATCTGTTTGTAAAATTATCCATCCATCCCGTCCTTTAAGATGTTTGTCCATTTCAAGTTCAATCCCCGACAAACCGTTGTTGTCCACATCGGTAAAGCCAATTATCTGAGAACCTACGCTTCCTTGAGGATAGATCCTGTAACCATGCTTATTGATAACAAACCCATTATCTTTTATGGCAAATAAAGAATTACTGATGCTGCTCTTTAAATTTCTCTCAAGAAATTCAAAAGACCGGGTACTTGAGAATTTAGAATGATAATATTCTCTCGACTGTCCAGTAACTTTTACAATAGCATCGAGAATTATCTGTTCGTTTTCGACCAGAGTTGGATTTATCCCAAAAGAATAATGAATGACATTCTCTGCAAAGGGTTTAAAATTTCGATCTTTGATAGACCCGCGAACCGAAGGGAGTATAACTTTATTCTGACCCTGCTTTAACCCCATTTCACGGAGATCAGCGCTCCTTATAACTTGAATGTAAAAGAACCTCATGGTCAAACCGGACCATAACAGGATTACTATACTTGATATAAATAAAATTCTAGGTCGAAATTTTGTGAAGGATTTTGTCATGCTATTTAATTCTTCTACGGAGAATCTCCTTATCCACAAAAACAACCAACGATTCCGGCTCAGGAGTAACCATCTGTAACTCTTTCCGAGCAATCTCTGTAATTCTATCTATACGGCTTAATCTCCCGATTTCGCTTCTAATTTCACGATTTTCAACGGCAATGTTTTCTTGGATACTTTTCAATCCGCTGATTTCCCTGTCCGTAATATTGACTTCGTTGTAAACCCACAAATATGTCAGTAAACTTGAAATCGAAAGAAGAGTTACCACAAAAAACAAAAGTGAATTGATAAATTCCTGTTGTTTTTTTGATTTACGGTTTCGCTTGATTTTGGTTCTCCTCATTATGATATTTTCTCACCAGCTCGTAGTTTTGCACTCCGGGCTCTTTTGTTTCGGGTGATTTCGTCTTGTGTTGGTATTACAGGTTTCTTGGTTAGAATTTTCAAAGAAGGTTTTTTCCCACATTGACAAATAGGAATTGTCGGTGGACAGACGCAACCCTTTTCCAATTCCTTAAATTTTTGTTTAACCTTTCTGTCCTCAAGAGAGTGATAGGAAATCACCACAATCCTACTACCAGGTTTTAGGAATTCGATAAATGTATCTAAAAAGAATTCTAATGATTCCAGTTCTCGATTTACTGTTAGGCGGAGAGCCTGGAATATTCGTGATAGCGTTTTTGTTATTTTCATTTTGGGAATGACCGTTGAAATTATTTCTTTCAAATCACCGGTAGTTTGAACCTGTCTGTTTTTTCTATTTTTCACAATGGCAGTGGCAATTTGCCCGGAGTATCTTTCTTCACCATAATTTCGAAATATTTTTTTTAGATCTGTTTTGTCCCATTCATTGATGATAATTCGAGCAGTGATTTTAGTATCGGTTCCAAAGCGCATATCCAGTGGTCCGTCAGTTCGATAAGAAAATCCTCGATTTGGCGAATCTAATTGAAGAGATGATAGTCCAAGGTCTAAAAACATACCGTCTACAGCTTTTATCTTATATTTTGCAAGGTATAATGGAAAGTTATGGTATGTATCACAAATGAGATGACAGATCGAGGAGGCAGGCAAAGTAGATTTGCAAAAACGAATTGCCTCCTCATCTCTATCAAGCCCGAAAAAGATCCCCTCTGAAGAAAGTCTGGAGAGGATTACCCTGGCATGACCGCCAGGTCCGATTGTCCCGTCGAGGTAGGTACCTTCCTTTGTTATATTCAAAAAGTGTATAACTTGTGACAGTAATACAGGTGAATGATATATGTTTTGTTGCTGCCAATTTTTTTTCAAATCCTAAAGAATTATTTTATCTGCTAAGTCTTCAAACTTTTCCGGTTCGATTTCACCTGAAGTTTTTTCGAACTCCTCGAGCCTGACAGGATTCCAAATTTCAATTTTATTTACCATTCCAATAATCAGTACATCTTTCTCTAAACCAGCCCATTCCCTTAAGATAGGGATGATTTGAATTCGACCCTGTTTGTCGTAATTCACAGAAGTGGCATATCGTACAGTTGACCTGATAAAAGCCCTAAATACTTTTGTGGCTGAAGAGAGGTTTCTCAATCCATCTTCTACCTTCTGCCATTCGGTGAGCGGGTAGGCTACAACACAAGGATCAAAGCCACGTGTAATGACAAAAGTATTTTCGTTATCGGGTGATAGAGCTGACCGAAATTTAGCGGGTATATTGACCCGTCCTTTGTCATCTATGGAATAAGAATATTCCCCTGTGAATGTGTTTTCTGATATCATTTTTGGAAAAAAGTCTGGGATAATTCCCCACTACTACCCACAACATTAACTCAGTAACCCACAAAAGTCAAGGAAAATTGGGATTTAATGTTAGGATTTTTAAGAAAAAAAGAGGATAAGTCTGTTTAGGACAAAAATGAGTGGGCTAAGACACTCTAATCTAAAACTTATATCGCCAATTTATTTGGGTAAGTATTGTATGATTTCTACCTGCCCTGTGACGGAATCAAAGGCGAGGTCGATAGGAAAGTTGCTGGAAGTTAGAGAAACCGGTTGTCCATTGATTTGAAAATCAACATTCTGTGTATGGTTCAACCGAAGCTTCATCGTAGACTCGAAGTCCATGATAATTTCTCCTCCCTTTACAAGATCTGATGATGTGGGAGGAGATTGGTCTAATATATATTGGTACCAGACCGGCGAAGATGTTTTGAGAGAAAATTGGTAAGGATAGTTAACTTCAAGTGTTTCTGTTCTTTTATCACTTGAGTAATCGAGGAATAAAATATTGTCTGTGATTGGGGTTTGTATCGGAGTAAGAGAGATTTCGCTATGGGAGATAGTTCCCTGATTTTTTGTAATTTTCTGAATGATAAAAATGGCAAATAAAAGTAAACCTACAAGCAGTCCGGCTTTTATCCAATCTGTCCTCGATTGGAAAGGTGTTTTTTGAGGTAACTCTTCCTCATCGTCTTGTTCTGGTAGGGGAATTTCAAGTAATTCCTTAGTATCGATTTCTAACCGTTCAGGCAGTTTTTCTCCCGAATTAGATAAAAAGAGTTCGTATTGATTCAAGGCGTTGTCCGGATCTGCTCCGATTTCCACTACGTATGCCCGAAGAAATAACCTTACATAGACATGAGGTAGAAATGAGAAATCACCGGATTCAATCGCCTCTAAAAATTTAATATTGATCTTTGTCCTGTTTGAAATTTCGGACAGCTCAATTTTTTGTTGAGTTCTAAGTTGTTTTAATTCTTCGTGAAAAGTCGTTGTGGGCACGTTTTTTCCTCTACGGGGATAGGAATTTTAAGGACTCTGTTCTTCCTTTCCAAGCCAATTGTAATTTCCGAAAGTTTTTCTAAAATTGTCTGTATTGATTATATGAAAAAACCGGGCCAATGGAAATCCAACCACATTATAGTAACAACCTTGGATGGATTCGACAAAACATGCTGACCAGTCTTGTATTCCATAAGCCCCTGCTTTATCCAAAGAATGATGGTTGTTTACGTAAAATTCGACTGTATCCTTTGATAGAGGAAAAAATGTCACTTCTGTCTTTTCATAGAATTTCTGAAAGGCTTGGGGATCCTTTCTTACAATGGAAACACCTGTATAAACCGTATGTGACCTTCCGGAAAGTTTGGTAAGCATTTTTATAGCGTCATGGCTATCTTTTGGTTTACCTAGTATTTCATCTCTTAAAACGACAATTGTGTCAGTGCCAATGACAATGTTCTTTGGATAATTTTCTGCAACAAACTTGGCTTTTTCATAGGAAATAAATTGAACGGTCTCTTCGGGAGTCTTGTTGTCACTATAATCTTCATGAATATTACTGGGGACAACTCGAAATGGAATCCCTAGTTTTTCTAAAAGCATTTTACGACGAGGTGATTCGGAAGCAAGTATAAATACAGGGTCCAAAGCGTATCACCTGTATTTTGCAAGTTTCTGGATCTTAGTGACTTTTTTCCCCGTCTCGACGGATTCAGCCTTAATCTGATAAAGGTAAACTCCATTGGCAATGAGATCACCAAAATCATCACGTCCATCCCAATTGATATGAGAATAGCCTAAATATGATTCCATAGGTCTTAGTTCGGATACAAGTTGACCGGCAATTGTAAAGATTTTTATGGTCACATAGGCTTCCTGTGTAACTTCAAATCCGAATTGAGTTTTCTTTCTAAATGGGTTGGGGTAATTAAAAACGTTTTTTAACTGGAGATCATCAGAAGTTGTCAAGTTAAGTGCGATAGTTGTCCGAGATGGATTATTGGCGTTGTCCCACCCTTCGACAGTGAGAATCGTCTCTCCTGGTGAAAGGTTATCCATGGATAGAGAAATCGTCCCGGTTGTATAATTTTGGGCATCGTAGACAAAGAGATGGGTCAAATCAGTAGCATTTGTTTCATCTTCATCTATCCATAATCGGATGGCATGTCCTACTTCACTGGTGACATTAATACCCAAAGGATCGGATAATCTCAGGGTGAGCTCACTGTTTTCAGGAATGTGGTCTCCCCATTGTAACATTCTATCTTCCAGCATAAAGGTGATCACAGGTCCCTTATCATCTTGAGTATTTGTGGTACCGCCAGCAAGAATTAACCCTTCTTTCACACCGAGTCCTTCCCAAAAACCATTACCGGAGTCTCCATAGAGATAGACAGCTATCCGTCCATTGGAGGTTGAAAAATTAATATCTTTAGGAATGATAAATTCTCCTTTATAATTCCCCCCGGATAGATTTACAAATCCACGGAAAAGAGTATTACCTGTCAAAATATGAGTAACCTCTTGTGAATAACCTGTCTGAGTGATGATTTTATCCGCATCATAAAGGATAATATATCCATCCCCGTTCAATTCACCGGCATTTATAGCGTTACCACTATAAGACCCTGTTGTTAAGGCTTTTAATGTGTCAGGTAAAACCTCATTTACAGCAACAGTATTGGTGGGAAGAGCGAGCTTCAAACCCGGGTCTCCAAAGAGATGAAATAAACGACTGGCGGAATCACTTGTTTTTATGGATTGAAAAACAGCTCCGATTGGATCTGTAGTCACTTGTCCATTGGGGAAAAAACTTGAGAATAGTTTGAGAATAAAGGATTTATTTGCAGAAAATGTGATGACATCATTGGTAGAGATTACTGCAATGGCCCCATTGAAGGGGAGTCTCAGTAATTCTTCGGACATTGCACTTCCTTCAACTAAGTCGTAATGTCCCCAACTACAGGTTGCAGCTATCCAGATTGGAATTTTCATGCCTGTGTTAATATTGGCTAAATCTCCCCGGGTAGAAGAAAGAAGACCTTCTTGCGCCCATTGGTAGGGTGATCCATGACCGATGTAGTTCAACAAAACTGTCCCTTCCTCGAGAACATTGAAAAGAGCTTCAGTTGCATCGGGTTTTTTTACACCATATTGAGACCCATCATTCACAATGGGAAAATCTTCCATATAAATTTTTCCAACATCAATAGATCGTGGTATCATATCATATACTTCTTCGCTGTTGGTTGTGTGTGATAATTCTATACTGCTATCATATGGTCTTTTAAAATCGTCTGCAATTAAGGTTACCTTTCTACGCCAGAGACCCATTTCCGGATTTTTTTCATAGGCGATGGTTTTATCAACCATATTTTCTGCATGTGACAGAGTAACAGCGGTAAAACGTCCTATTGCCATTTCCGGTGTTTCCCCTTCGAAAAATGTGAATCTATCGTCGGAGGAAGATCTGTTCCGAGTATCTGATTGAAACGGTGGTACACGCATTTGAGAATTCCCTGTGATATTCCGGTAGTCGTAGTCCCCATCGCCAAGCAGCAAAACGAAACTCGGGAACGATCCGTTGGAAGGAGTCCGCCAATTTTCTTTCGTCCACTTTAGAAAATATCTGATGGCAAGAGGATCAACAACCCCGCCGGAGAATTCGTCATATATAGCTTGTAGGGGAGCCACAATCGAATTGGTTCGATGATTTTGAAGCTTTCCGGCAGGCGTCAAAAATTCTTCCGGAGAAACGATAATATGATCAATGGGATATATTTCTTTTCTCAAACTGTTAAATTTTTGCCCCGATTTATACTCAATGGATGGGGAGTCGGAAATACTTTCGGGAGTAAATATGATAAATCGTTTTAGCTCGCTATCTGATAATGATGTTTCAAAATGGGTTAAGCCTTCTGATTGACTATATTTAGTAAGAATTTCTATAGGGTGAAGAAAGTCTGAGATATCCCACACTTTTAGGTCTATATCACCATTAGAAATTTCAAATCGAGCGACTGACACATTAGGGGGCGCCCAAAATTCAAAAGGAGACCCTTCCCAGACAAGTTTGCGTCCATATTTCACTGTATTCCGATCCAGGAAAATCTTTGAGGATTCATCATTACTGTTATTTTGAAATACAATGAAATTCGGTCCATTGACTAAAAGTGATGTTTTAAGGTTTTTTGTAAAATCTTTTACAGATAATCCCGACCACGATTGGGAAACTAATAATGTATCATTCACACTTCTTTGATATATTTTTATTTTATGCCGGGGTTGAGAATCAGAAGAACTTGTGGTTCCACCAAACAGAGTCATATTTATCTTTGCTTCAATATTACTTTTTGGGTGATGAAGATTGAATGCGATGGAAATTGATTGATTACGGGTGATGCCTGCGCCTACCCAGAACAATCCCATCTGATACGGATTTTCCAGGTCAACCTCGTGATGAACAAAATCGAGTCCGTAATCCATAGGTAATGGACTCGTGATAACGGAATCATTTTCGTTTATCCGTTCTCCCACAGTGTTGGGGTCTGTTGGAATTAATAGCCAATAGTAATTTATATCGGTATACGGATTTTGTGTAAAAGAGACATCGGAACTACCCAGTGGGTCGAATCCACGTGGTCCTCGACCATAAAAAATTATTTCATCTTCTTCGTTAAAAGTGTCATCTTCATCTCCAGTAATTTCCATCGCAACTTCCACGAGATTTTCAGGAATGTCTATTCCAACGGTTGAGGGCATGGGTCTTCCACCACTGGGATTGGTATAAAGTGTGACTGTTTTAGGATCTAAGGTGTTCATGTTTATGCCGGCAGACGTGAGATCTTCATAGGTAAGTCGATAGATTCCATCAGATGTAATGGCAATTCGGTACCAGTCACCATCGGGGAGTGTCGGCACTGTTTTTCTTTCCCACCGAACAGGTTTTGAGACCCAGTTTTTAGCAATTTCCCAGTTGATCACCCGGTTTCTGTACAGGCTGTTTTCTGCCTTTCCAATTTTAACAGGGACTGACTTTCCTTTGGGAAAATGGATCGTAACTCGGATTTTTTTAATTAAAGAATGTTGTTGCCCATCTTTATAAACAGGAGATATCTTTATTGTTCCGATTTGCAGATCTCGAAATTGGTCCAAAGAGATCCAATTTACCGGATTCCCTGGGGGGTCAAATTTGATAGATTTTATTAGTGAAGCATCTATTAATTCTGTTTCCAATAATTGAATCTGCAGTGGGGGGGAAGAGCGAGTAGGAATTCCCATGGAAAAAGTTATTTCTTCAAGTTCTTCTATACTGTAAAAGGGTGGAAATTCAAGTGACAGGGTTATTGAATTTTGGTCGTTTACAACTACATCCCAATCCTGTCCAAAAAGTGTAATGCAAAAGACAGTAATAAATAGGAAAATGATATTATTTTTTATGGCTAATCCTTTTGTTATATAAATTGAAGTTTGGTTATGATCCTCGTAATTTCCAACTGAGGTTTGAACCGTTTAACGTGAGGAAAATTTACTGGTTCCATGAGTATTTTTAAAAATATGGATGATAATAAATGAGAGTGTAAATGGATGTTAAGGGATAAAGAAATGATTTTTAAATTTTACTCGGATTTTTCTTGTAAGGTGGAATCTGGCAGAAAACTGAGGGGACGTCCTCTCACATTTGCAGAGAAAATATTATATGTGCATCTCTTTGATAAATTGGATAAACCTCCAGTCCCTTTCAAATCTTATGTTAATTTTAAGCCGGATCGTGTTGCCATGCAAGATGCAACTGCCCAGATGGCACTCCTTCAATTCATGATGGCTGAGAGAGAGAATACCGCCGTACCTACAACTGTCCATTGTGATCACCTTATCAGGGCGGAAGTGGGTGCTGAGGATGATCTGAACCATGCTAAATCTGAGAACAGCGAGATTTATAATTTTCTGCTGACTGTTTGCCAAAAGTATGGTATTGGTTTTTGGAAACCCGGGTCGGGAATTATTCATCAAGTTGTTTTGGAACAGTATGCATTCCCGGGTGGAATGATGATCGGAACAGATTCACATACTCCAAACGGAGGTGGGCTGGGGATGCTTGCCATAGGCGTCGGTGGGGCGGATGCTGTAGATGTCATGACCGGTATTCCGTGGAATCTATCCTGGCCTGGATTAATCGGAGTTAAACTTACAGGTTCTCTCTCTGGATGGACTGCTCCGAAGGATGTCATCTTAAAATTAGCTGGAATTCTTACGGTGAAAGGTGGAACGGGAAAAATTATAGAATATTTTGGTGAAGGGACAGAATCTATAAGCTGTACAGGAAAGGGGACGATTACAAATATGGGGGCTGAATTGGGCGCTACCACTTCTATATTTCCTTTTGATCAAAGGATGTCAGCTTATCTTAAAGCAACAGGCAGGGAAAAAGTAGCGGAATTGGCGGAATCAGTGGCTGATAATCTGGTTGCTGATCCGGAAGTACTTCAGAATCCGGAGGATTTTTACGATGAGATTATAGAAATCAACCTTTCTGAGTTGGATCCTCATTTGGTTGGACCTTATACGCCAGACCTGGCGAGACCAATTTCAGAGATGGCTGCAGCAGTTGAGAAAGAAAACTACCCAGATGAAATAAGTGTAGCTTTGATTGGAAGTTGTACAAATTCTTCTTATGAGGATATAGAACGATCCGCACACGTGGCAAGACAGGCGAAGGCACTGGGGTTAAAGACAAAAATACCCTTATTGGTGACTCCAGGCTCGGAACAGGTAAGAGCAACAATTGAAAGGGATGGACAACTCAAGGATTTAACGGATGTGGGAGGGTTGGTTTTGGCAAATGCCTGTGGTCCTTGCATAGGTCAATGGAAGCGATTGGATAAGACAGAGGGGAAGAAAAATACTATCGTAACCTCCTTCAACCGGAATTTTGCCAGAAGAAATGACGGAAATGCTGCCACACTTGCTTTTATGGGTTCACCAGAAATCGTCACTGCTATGGCGTTTGGCGGACGCTTATCGTATAATCCTGTAAGTGATTTTTTACCAAACGAGGAAGGAAAATTGGTCAAGTTGGAAGCGCCGGTAGGTGATGAATTACCTGCAAATGGATTCGAAACAGGTAAGGATGGATTTGTATCTCCGCCAGAAGATAAATCAAAAATTGTGGTAAAAGTTTCACCGGAAAGTGAGCGAATACAACTTTTGAAGCCATTTCCAGCTTGGAATGGGAAGAATTTGGAAGATTTGCCGGTATTAATGAAAGCTAAAGGGCAATGTACTACCGACCATATTTCTCCCGCTGGTCCATGGCTCCGGTTTAGAGGACATATTGACAATATTTCGAATAACCTTTTTATTGGTGCAGTAAATGTCTTTACAGACGAAATTGGTGTGGGGACTAATATTTTTACGGGAGAACATGGAATTCGATACAACATTATTGCGAGGGAATATCAATCTAGAGGGCACAGTTGGGTTGTGTTTGGGGATGAGAATTATGGTGAAGGGTCCAGCCGAGAACATGCTGCCATGGAACCTCGGCACCTTGGGTGTGTGGCAATCATCGTAAAAAGTTTTGCCAGAATACATGAAACAAATCTAAAAAAGCAGGGAATTTTAGCCCTGATTTTCTCTAATCCCGATGATTACAAATTGATTAAAGAAGACAGTCGGATTTCCATTCGAGGGCTGAAAGATTTTGCGCCTGGTCGTCCATTGGAATTGGTTGTCAGTAACTCTGATGGTTTTAC
>JADFPG010000147.1 GCA_022562455.1 Fidelibacterota bacterium
AAAGCTAAAAACGCTTCCTGAGGTACCTCTACCCTGCCAATCTGTTTCATCCGTTTTTTGCCGGCTTTCTGTCTTTCCAACAGTTTCCGCTTCCGTGTGATATCACCTCCGTAGCATTTAGCGGTCACATTTTTCCGAAAAGGCTTGATCGTCTCCCGGGCAATGATTTTAGAACCGACTGACGCCTGGATCACCACTTCGAACATCTGCCGGGGAATGACCTCCTTCAACCGCTTACACAGATCCCTCCCCCGATAGTAGACATTTTCACGATTTGAAATAATAGATAGGGCATCGACTACATCCCCATTGATGAGAATATCTAACTTTTGAAGTTTTCCCGGGCGATAACCGGTAGGTTCATAATCCAGGGAAGCATAACCGCGAGATACCGACTTTAATTTGTCATAAAAGTCAAAGATGATCTCTCCTAACGGCAAATCATATTTCAGTTGCACCCTGTCTTTCGAATAGTAGTGGGTATTCAGATATATTCCCCGTTTATCCTGACACAATTTCATAAGTGAACCAATGTATTCAGGTGGAGTAATAATTTCTGCTGTAATAAACGGTTCTCTGAATTCGTCTACCTCTATAGGTGGGGGTAACTTGGTGGGATTATCGATCTCAATCACCTCGCCATTCTTCTTCACAATCTCGTACCGGACATTGGGAATCGTAACGATTAATTCAAGGTCAAACTCTCGCTCCAGCCGCTCCCGGACAATTTCCATATGCAGCAATCCGAGGAAGCCGCAGCGAAATCCAAAACCGAGAGCTGTGGATGTTTCCGGCTCATACATAAGAGAAGCGTCGTTCAGCTTCAGTTTTTCAATTGACATCCTGAGGTTTTCAAAATCATCACTGTTCACAGGAAAAAGACCGGCGTAAATCATCGGTTTGATATCTTTGTATCCGGGCAGAGGCTTGGATGCTGGGTGTTCCTTTGTAGTAATGGTATCGCCTACTTTCAATTCCTTTACTTCTTTAATATTAGCAATAACGTAACCTACATCCCCAACCGTTAGCCTCTTGGCAGGAACCTTTTTCAACACAAAGTGCCCAACTTCTGTAATTTCCCTTTGCCAACCTTGAGACATGAATCTGGCTGTCATTCCCGGTTCGATAACGCCGTCAAATACCCGGACATACGGAATAACTCCCCTATATGAATCGAACATACTGTCGAATATCAATGCCCTCGTCTCATTTATTGAACCGTCTGAGGGAGGTGGAATTTGTTTCACAATGACCTTTAACAATGCTTCCACACCCTCACCTGTTTTGGCGCTAACCAATAGAATTTCATCCTCACTACACCCGATGAGATCCATCAACTGTTGTTTGACCTCATCCGGTTGAGCAGTTGGCAAATCAACTTTATTCAACACAGGAATGACAGAAAGATTATTTTCCAGGGCGAGATAGGCATGGCTTACAGTCTGAGCTTCCACTCCTTGCGAGGCATCCACTAAGAGAATCGCCCCTTCACAAGCTGCAAGTGACCGGGAAACCTCATAAGAAAAATCGACATGGCCAGGCGTATCAATTAGATTCAGTATAAATGTTTCCCCTTCTGACCCAGTATAGTGCATTTGGATGGGATGACTCTTGATGGTAATACCCCTCTCCCTTTCCAGATCCATGTCATCAAGAACCTGTTCCTTCATATTTCGGTCTGTAATGGTATGGGTGATCTCCAATAAACGATCTGCTAATGTAGACTTCCCGTGATCGATGTGGGCGATAATACAGAAATTTCTGATAAATTGCGTTTTCATACGGGAGAATTTAGATAATTGTTACATAGACACCAAGACACGATGTTAATCTTTCTCTCTCAACCCAACTCAGACCTAAATCGAGCGATTCTGTAGAATATGCATCTTGCTTGTTCGTCGTTAGATTGCCAGCAGATTTGTCCCAATGGCATCACTCATTTGGTTTTCCCCGCCTGACCGGTCACCAGGTCGGGCAGGCACTTTTCGGCGACAATGGGTGTAGAATCGCTCAATTTAGGTTGGACAAAGCCACGCCACAAGCTCCAACAGGAGTCCCTGCTCCATGCTCCCCGCTCAAAGCTGTTCTCAGGTAAAAAAACCCTGTTTCGTGTTTGTCAAAATTCCAATGATTTCGTAAACTCCCCGACAAATGTTTGACCTCAAGACGGATTGAGAGAAAAAACTTACGTAATAGTTCACCACGGAAAATCACGGAATAGCACAGAAAAGGATAAAAAAAAGTGAACAAGCTACTGTATGAAGACTTGACTTATAAAATCATAGGAGCAGCAAAGGAAGTATATCCTGCCCGTCCTGGCGCACAGTCAGGCGGGAAAGAACTTGGTCCTGGTTTTTTGCCTGCCTGGCTGCACCATTCAGACAGGGAATCGGTTTATGAAGATGCTTTATGTTACGAACTTGATTTAATAGGTTTACCCTACCAAAGACAGTTAGAATTAGATGTTCATTATAAAGATACTGTATTTGAAGGTAAGTTTCGGGCAGATATTCTTGTAGAGAAGAGGGTTATTGTAGAAAATAAGGCTATGAAAAAGATAACAAAACAGGATGAAGCTCAATTAATTAATTACTTAAAAATAACACGATTGAGAGTGGGACTATTATTTAATTTTGGCGCAGAAAAATTCGAGATGATAAGACGAATATTTTAATAAATCAGTGTAATTCCGTGAAAATCAGTGGTGAACTATTACAAACTTACCTTCATCAAAAAAGGACACCAGGCACATGGTAAATAACTTAGTAGACCAACTAACGCAGATTACAGAAACTTTCAGTGGATGGATATCTTTCCCCCTTATCTTTATCCTTTTGGGAACAGGATTTTTTGTTTCTTTCAGTCTCAGGTGGATACAGTTTAGAAAGTTGAAACACAGTTTCCAGGTTATAGGCGGAAAATACGACAATCCGGACGATGAAGGAGACGTGACACACTTTCAGGCCCTTTCAGCAGCTCTTTCGGCTACCATTGGAATCGGGAATATCGCCGGGGTAGCGCTTGCTGTCAGACTTGGGGGTCCTGGCGCACTCTTCTGGATGTGGGTAACTGCTCTGCTGGGAATGGCGCTAAAATATGCAGAATGTACCCTCTCCCACCATTATCGTACCATTCATGAAGATGGTTCTGCTTCAGGGGGTCCTATGTATTACATTGAGCGCGGTTTGGGACCAAGGTGGAAAATATTGGCTACCGCTTTTGCCTCATTTGCGGTCATCTGTTCGTTTTGTACGGGAAACATGAACCAGGCAAACACGATTGCCCAAACATTCGCCACGTATCATGTTCCCGAATGGCTGACAGGAGTTATTATCGCTTTTCTTGTTGGATTAGTTATTATCGGTGGAATCAAGCGGATTGCTGCGGTAGCCAGTCGCCTGGTCCCGACAATGGCAATCCTTTATGTGGGAAGCGCTTTGGTAATCCTCGTCATTTATTCAGATCAAATTTTGCCCAGTTTCGCAAAAGTATTTACGGAGGCGTTTTCACTCAAAGCAGGTTGGGGTGGATTGATTGCTGTAATCATGTGGGGTATTCGCCGTGGATTGTATTCCAACGAAGCCGGGCAGGGATCTGCTCCTATTGCCCATGCCGCTGCCAAAACCAAAGAATCAGTACGAGAAGGAACCGTTGCTCTCATGGGGCCATTTATCGATACATTGATTGTCTGCACCATGACAGGATTAACCATCATTTCCACAGGTGTGTTGGAATCTACCGATTTAACGGGCGCACAATTAACAAGAGAGGCGTTTCGCTTGGGATTCACATTCGCCCCCGAACTTGGAAGTATTATCGTGAATGCTTCCGTCCTGTTGTTTGCTTACACAACCATGGTCGCATGGAGCTATTACGGTGACCGGTCAATTGAATACTTACTAGGTCCGAAAGCAATCCGTCCATACCGGTGGGTATACGTTTTTTTCAACTTTTTAGGTGCAATTCTCCCTCTCGCGTTTGTCTGGAACTTCGGAGACATCGCAT
Organism: Fidelibacterota bacterium; assembly: GCA_022562455.1. Lineage (GTDB taxonomy): Bacteria > Fidelibacterota > Marinisomatia > Marinisomatales > SCKK01 > SCKK01. The sequence continues at coordinate 4,006 of JADFPG010000147.1, forward strand.
TAAGCTTGATGACAATACCCAATCTCATTGGTGTCATCTTTCTGATGTCTATTTTAAAGAAGATGACAAACGATTACTTTTCCCGAAAACACCTGACTTACAAGGAATATCTGCAACAACAGTCTGCCTGATAACCTGTACAAATGCAGCAATACCTTGATGTAGCGCTCAAAGCCGCCCGGAATGCCGCTACATATATTTTAGAGGAATCGAAAAAAGTCCGTCAAGTGGACTATAAAGGAGCTACCGATCTCGTCACACAGGCGGATAGAGGCTCTGAACAAATTATCCTCAAACTTATTCGTGAGTATTTCCCTGACCACAACATTCTAACGGAAGAATCCGAAGGTCAAGTTACCGAATCCCCCATTCACTGGATTATTGATCCCCTCGATGGAACAACGAATTTCGTACATGGATATCCTTTTTATGCCATTTCCATTGCTGTACACCAAGAGGGAATTCCAGTGGTTGGAGTGATTGCAGATGTTTATCACCATCATTTCTATTCTGCTGTTACCGGAAAAGGTGCTTTCAGAAATGGGAAACCCATTTACGTTTCAAGTACAACTGATTTAAACAAATCGCTTCTTGCCACAGGATTTCCTTACTTGCATGATGAGAAATGGGCAAAGAATTTTGAGCATATGCAAAAATTCACAGATATTACCCAAGGTGTTCGCCGGGCGGGAGCAGCAGCCATTGACCTTGCCCACGTTGCATGTGGATGGATAGATGGCTTCTGGGAAGTAGGTCTACATCCTTGGGACACGGCAGCGGGCATTCTACTTGTGGAAGAAGCGGGCGGAAAAGTATCGAAAATGGATGGGAACAAATTTTCTATCTACAATAAAGAAATAGTAGCGTCTAATGGGCATATCCACAAAGATATGATAAAAATTCTAACGTAAAAATCAGCAGACTGCAGATTAAGCCACAAACCGTTGCAAACTTACTAACTTTAACGAAGCCAAGAAGCCAGAAATTAGAACCCGTGGTAGCAGGTACGCTGGATTGATTGGTTCGCTGTTTTTTATGTTTGTGAGTGCAGTAATTGTGAGGAAAACGGTTTTACTCTCTCCCAGTCTTTCGATGTTTGTTCAGCCTGCCATAAATCAAAATTTTTCTGCAAATTTAACCATAAGTCAGGAGTAGTATCAAAGGCACGAGAAAGACGCAATGCCATATCAGGGGTAATAGCGCCTCTTTCATTAATAATTTTTGATAATGTTTTTCTGGAAACACCGAGGATAGATGCCAACTCCGTTATAGTAATTGATAATGGTTTTAAATAATCTTCTTTAATAATTCCCCCTGGGTGTACAGGTTGCCTTCTCATTTTTCTCATGATTGCACCTCTCAATGGTAGTCGTCATAGTCGACAACGTAGGCATCTCCGCCAAAAAATTCAAAAAATACTCTCCAGTTTCCAGATACCTTCACTGCATATTGGCCTTTTTTATCTCCTGCCAATTTGTGGAGATTTGAACCTGGGTAATTCATATCTTTGATCTCGTTTGCAGCATTGAGTCTGTCAAGAATTCTCTCAAGCCTATCTGCATGTTCTGGTTTTATACCTTTCTTTTTTCCAGTATAAAAGAAGTCCTCAATGCCTTTATGTTTGAATGACTTTATCACATATTAATTGTAACCCATGAGGTTACAACTATCAATAAGGAAATGTAAATCCCCATTTATTGAAAAGCAAGTAAATTCCCGAAGGATCCTGTCCGCGCATTGCCTCATAAATAATGTAACCATGGGAGTTTTTCAAAATAGTCGTTGCCTCATAAATAATGTAACCGTAGAAAGGGTACATGAATATGAGCAAACAATCGAGAGAGGATTACTATATTGCCGTTGTAAGACGGTATAGAAACTCTGATAAAAAGACAAAATCTCAAGTATTAGATGAGTTTTGTGAAGTCTGTGGATATAATCGCAAATATGCGATTCGTAAATTAAACACAAGAAAAAGAAATAATAAGCGAAAGCGACTTGGCAGGCCGAAACATTATAAAGATCCAATACTCTTTGATGTATTATTTTATTTGTGGGGAAAACAAAACCTGCCCTGCTCAAGGCGATTAAAAGCAGCTATGCCGTTATGGTTACCCTTCTATGAAGATCGACCTCTTTCTGATAATATCAAAAATCAATTGTTAGCAATGTCGCCTGCAACCATAGACCGTCTAATGATTAAGATGAGAAAGAAGATCGGTAAACTTGGACTGGCAACCACTAAACCTGGTTCAATATTAAAATCTCACATCCCTGTTAAAACAAATCAGTGGGATGAGACTCATCCTGGCTATTTAGAATCAGACACAGTTGCACACTGTGGAACTTCTGTAGCAGGTTCGTTTTTATATACGGTAAATACCGTCGATATTGCTACAGGATGGACAGAACAAAGAGCTGTATGGGGTAAAGGATACCAAGGAATGCACAAGGCGTTAATCAGCATAGAGAATGATTTACCGTTTCCAATTTTAGGCTTTGATAGTGATAACGGAACAGAGTTTTTAAACTGGCATCTTTACAGACATTTTACAAACCGAAAAGCACCAGTACAATTCACACGATCAAGACCGTATAAGAAAAATGACAACGCCCATATTGAAGAGAAAAACTGGAGTATCATTCGACAGTATCTCGGATATAACCGTTTTGAACACGTGGAATTAGTTGAAGAATTAAATAATATCTATACATCAGAATGGAGACTGTTCATGAACTTTTTTAGACCCTCTTCAAAATTACAGAAAAAAGTCAGAATTAATGGAAAAGTAAAAAAGGTGTATGATAATCCTAAAACACCTTATCAAAGATTGTTAGAATCCGACAAAATATCTTACGCTGAAAAAGAAAAACTAAAATCTCAATTTGCTAAACTGAATCCATTTAAATTGCAAAGCAGTATGGTAACTAAAATCAAACAATTTATTAACAAGACTACAAGCATTTTTGAGGAAACTAAATCAAC
>JADFPG010000148.1 GCA_022562455.1 Fidelibacterota bacterium
TCAACGGCGAATGTCAATTGGCTATTCTTGTATTTGAACACATCCATAGCAATTCCAGCTCGGAAAGCCAACGGCAAATCAAAGCTACCGGTCTGAAGTTCCGAAACAATCCTATCGTTACTGCCAAACTTATCGGGAGCAGGGTCAACAAGAATGATTAGGTCTCTTCCCCTCAATCTCATTTTGGGAGCAAAATTCGTAATAACGGCTCCAATGCGCAGTCCGTTATACTGGGTCACAAAAAGGGTTCCTACGTCAAGAGCAAAAGCATTAGCTGACTCATTGAAAATCTCGGAGCGTACAAATTTCCCGTTAAATCCAATGGAAAACCGATCCGTAAGATTAATAGCGTAAGTTAAACCCAATGACAAGTCTCCGGCGCTGAAGAACTCCCCCGTACCCTCCGGCTGTTCAATAGTCCGTATTTCCATATCGTCGTGGGTTAAAGAAGTGACGTTAAGACCGATGGTGCCAAAGCGACCAAGAGGAAACGACATAGCTCCCCAGTCAAAATTCGTGTCGACAATCCATTGGGTGTGTATAATAGCAAGTTGCGGGCTTTCCAATCGTGCAATACCGGCTGGGTTCCAATAAATTGCTGTAATATCATTCGCAACGGCGACAAAGGCTCCACCCATTGCAGAAGCCCTAGCGCCAATATCAATGCCCAGAAAGACTGCGCTACTTGTCCCTACTTTTGTAACGTCCTGACTATAAACCGGGTGGAAAACGAAAAGTATGGTCAAGCCACAGATAACTAAATATCTTTTCATTACTTGTTTAAGAAAATTTATCATACCATTGGTTATGTGTCATAAGCCTATTTTATTATAGCAAACTTTCCAATTTTTTCTCCCAGTTTTCCAGCATCTACGTGGTACACATAGATACCAAATGCGATGTCAAGACCTTCTCTTGTTCTTAAATCCCAGGATGCAGCGCCATTGTCAATAGTGCTCTCATGTTCAATCACATCAACCAGATCACCTTTGAGAGTATAAATTCGGATAGTGGCTCTTTGCGGCAAATGAATAAAATTAATCCTCCGTTCACCTCTACTTCCAATCCCCGCTGAAGTCGTTTGCTTTCTCTCCCACGAAGCCACAGCCACGTATGGGTTGGGAACCACAGCAATCCTGCTTATGCTCGATACAGCCAGCTTTTGATAAACTGATTCACCATTGGTTTTGAATTCAAATATATCCCCGGCTCGAAACGGTTTGGTTGTTCTTATTTGAAATACTCCACTAAGAGGTGGCTGACCGCCTGTGCCTGTAGTGTCTGTTAACGTTACACGCCAAGTCTTCTTCTGCGCACCGTCAAACTTCTCATAAATGGTAATCTTATCTCTGGATGACCATAAACCATCACTATTGTAATCCCTAAACCTAAAATTGGCAGATCGATTCTCGGTAATATTCACGACCGTAAAATTAACATCTTTAGGAGTCGAACTAGAATCCGTACCTATAACCTGATCAGAAAACTCAATTTCATAATCTGCTGGATAGGGAAGCGCCCTAAATTCAATATCTACGTTGCTGTCAAAATTACTGTTACCTGAAATCAACCCGGTAATAGAATCGATAAGGCCCCACTCATCATCATTATCGATAAATATACGCAACCCATCAAAGATATCACCTTCCACGAGAAAGCCGTGCTCATCTCTTCCAAAAATCCTACTCCTACTTAATACCGTATCGGGAGGTAAATCAGTAATGTCTATCACCGAGTAATAGTCGGTCTGAAAAATTCCGGAGTGTGGAAACACAATATGATATGTAGTATTATCCTTAATCAGTCTTGGATCAACGATCTCTACCGAAATTGTTCCCGTCCCTGATGGTATACCAACGGGTATAATATCTTGAGCAATTTCAGGAGGTTGATAACCGGCTACAGGTGCGTTTGGCGTGACCACCGCAGTATTGATGTCAGTAAAAGTGACGTTTCCAAAAGCATCTGTCTTGATAATAGTGGTGGTTTCAGACACAGGAATTCCTACCGTCCCCAAAGTAGGGTCCCCTTGATCATAAGCTGTAACGGCATAAAAATAAGTCTGACCATTTTGAACGGTTTCATCAACATAGACATGACGTAGACCAGAATCAGTTCCTCGATCAAAACTGGCGCCTGCAACCGTAACCGGATCGGGACCTGTTATACCATCAATCAAATCGAAAGTAGCCAACGGTATTCTAAAAACAGAATTGCCATAAGCGTCTGTAACCACCTTTATTTCCAAGAATGACGGGTCGGTACTCCTATAAATCTTATATCCTTCAAAATCCTTTTTGAAATTTAGGAACACATCGACTGATTCCTCTGCTCTTCGATCCCAGTACAGCGTCACCTTTGCGTCTCCTGGAATTGCTTTAAGTCTTGGTTTTAGGGGAGGTGTAAAGAAACTGTAATTGTTGTTGTAAATCAGCTGTACCGTGTTTTTGTTACGGATAAGATCGTCAAGATTTTCCCCAAAAACCATGGCAATGGAGAAATCGCGTGTTTCGCCTGCAGGAAGGGCAATCGGTCCGGAGCCGTAAATCAGGCTTGTCAGACTCTGCTGAAGCTCGCTGTTGAAGGTGAAGTTTGCCATGCTGTTCCAAATCTCTTCATCGTCCTTTGGTTCAATTTCGTGGGTGGCAAAGATATCCACACTGGTGAGTCCGATCTGATCCGATTCATCAATATCCGTCATCCCAAAATTTGGCTCCCCTTGTGTCGGAATGCCATCCCCTTCCCCCTCATCAGGCCCAGTATAACCCTCATCCAAAGGTCTAAGACCATCTCGCCCGACATCATCATTCAACGCTTCATCTTCGTCCCACTCATCATTGTCATTATCGTCGCTAAAGGGTCTCCAATCTCCGTCTTCGTCACCTTCCCAATGAGGACCAGGCTCTCTGCCATAAGTCTGTACGAAGTCATTCACATTGGTATATCCGTATGGGTATGTATCTAAGAAGACGCCAGGGGGATTATCCCTCTTTTCGTCAATCCACCCGTCATTATCATTATCAATGCCGTCAGTTGGCTCCCCCGGACTTTCCATGAAAGCAAAACCGGTATAAGCGGTGGGGGAAAATCCTGTATTACCGGTATTATCCTCGTCGTACCCGTAGACAATATCTATGAACGTATCATAAAACGCGCTATCATCACCTGAATCGCCAATGCCCCCCACCCCATAATCGAATAACATCCCGAAAAACACAGGTGCATAATTGTTGTTAGAAAAGTTCGTAATACGGTAGAGCCAGAAGATAACGTCTTCGGCGAGAACCTGGGACCATTGTAGTCCCCTTACTTTCACCAATGTAGCCAAGCCTCCTCGCTCCGGTTCCTCAGGAATGGGAATAAAGGGAAATTCCTTATCTTGAAAATCATCCATCACAAAAAAGCATTCCAAGTCGGCTTGAAACTTATCCTTGCCAAAAAAACCATTCCACGAGCCCGGCCACCCCGGATCGTTTGAAAGATTAAGCTTGTCAGGCCAAACCGGAGGCCACGTATTCGGATCATTACTCATTGCCGGAGAAGATCCTTCTAAGTTATCCCAACCAGGCCGAGGCTCATAACCCATATCGATACCCTCTGGCGATTGATCAACATCTTCTCGATAACCCAACTCTGCAATATGCCTGATGTCTCCATTTAGATCAACAACCTCCGCGATAACAATGGGCGTAGCTCCTTCTACATAAGTGTGTCCGCTTCCCTTCGGCCACTCAGACGGATCAGGATTTGAAGGCCAATTGCCAACCATGCCGTAATTGATGAAAGGTGTATTAATTAGGTTGCCGTCCATCTGACCCCATTTTCGGAATAGGCGATTTCCTCCTATCCCCTGCTGGGGATCCGGATCCTCAGTCTGTGAGAAGGATTGATTAGGCCCGGCTAATAATAGCGCTAAAATGAAAGAACACCGGCGTAACATCCTGACCTCCAAATTAAGTTAAAGTGCAATGTCTACTCCCAATTGTATACGCCTTGGCTCAACATAGAAATCAGGCCTGTTAAACCACGCTTCCAACGTGTTAACCCCTTGAACTCTCCCAGCATTAAGTATATCACTTGAAAAATCTGCACGCCCTGTGGATGAGAATACACGTTTTGCATTCCGCGCATCAAAAAGATTGTACACCTTGAAGAACGGAGAGAAGGTAAATGTACCTACCTTGAAATTCTTACGGGCTCGAATATCAAAATTTAAGTACATCGGTTTTCTTTCAGAGTTCTCGAACGAAGCACGAATCCCTCGAGTAGCCCGTAGTGTGGGTGTGTAAGGTTTACCCGTGTATAATTTACCAATTACGGCTATGCTCCAATTTCGTTTTGGGTCGTTAAGATTAGCCGTCAAATTTAGAGTATGTCTCTGGTCCCAATCCAAGGGAACTGTCTGAATTTCGCTTTCTCTTGGTGGTATAGCAGCTGCATCGGCAAAGGCTGCCTCCGGATTGGAAGCATTTCCCTCGGCAACCTGTAACGTATAATCAATGAAGACGCTTACATTTCTCGTCGGTCTGAGGTCTAATGCAACGGTGAACCCACGGATATTACCGTAGTCTAAATTAACAAATCGGCCATATCGGTCTCCCGCTATATAGGTTTCGACAATCTCTGTCCCCAACCAATTATTTATGTCCTTGTAGAAACCGGTAATAAAAAAACCTGTATTCAGACCGAATTGCTGCTGAAGGCCGATTTCATAGTTGACCGTCTTCTGATTCTTTAGGTTAGCATTCCCAATTAAGGTATTAACCGCACCACTTTTCTCAGTATTCATCTCGAATTCCGGATTCATGTACAGATGTTCAAATGTTGGTTTTTGATAAAAGAAGCCATAAGAAAAATAAATGGCACCGCGATCGGTGATGGGATAAGAAATGCCGACCCGTGGACTCACCTGTGAAAGAACCTTTGAATCCTCGAACCAAGAACCTCTGGCTCCCCAGTCTTTGCTACTCATATCATTTCCCGCAGCGTCAATAAATTTGGCGCCATCTGGTATTATCTCTGAAAAAGTCCCACCCGTTTCAAGATTAATTAACGTCCTTGAATCATCAGAATTAAGACGAAAAGGCACATCATTATACAAGAGATCATCACCCTGGAAAATGTCAATAGCTCTAATATGTTGCGTAAGGCTGGGATCCCTGAAATCTGTTGGGACTTTTCCCTTTGCATCAAAATAATCTAGTCTAACTCCGATATTGATAATCATCTCTTTCAGTTCAATCTTATCTTGAAGATAGGCTGAAAGCTCAACAGGTTCACCCTGAAACACATTGTGGTTAAATGCTGAGATAGGTGGAATGGCAGGTTCAAAAGGAAACTTTCTTATGCCAAATTCATCTACCTCAGGCACGATTTCATACTCCTCATACTTTAATGTATATTTTCTTAGCTCGATTCCTGTTTTTATCTGGTGGCTCCTGCTTACCTGACTGGTTAGATCAAATTTCCCACCAAATGTGGTTGTTTCTCTGTTAATGATGTCATCATCTGTACCACCCGTATAAAACGCGTTCTGTCCGGCTGCCTCCAGCAATTTGGGATCGACATATCCAGGATCCAAAAAATCCTTAAAAACATACCGATTGAATTCAAAATTAATATAAGAAAACTTAGCAGTATAAAAAGTGGTGGGAGAGAGTGAGTGGTTCAATATAGATATAACGGTTAATCCATTTTCAAACTGGCCAAAATTTCCATCTGGGTTAAGCGTAAATTTATGACTGTATTCTGCAAAATCAAGGTCATGGTACAACCCAACCACGTTGAACTTGATGAAAGGCGAAAACCGATAAGCAAGTTTACCTTGAATAGACAGCTTTCTGAAAGAATTCATCGGAACAGGTGTGTAGCTTTGTGATTCCACATAAGCTCGATAATTATCCAATCCTATGATAGGTTCATCCAGAGTTACGTCTTCGATAACCCAGTTGTCGGGATTTGAGTCTTTAAAACTGGATGAATCTTTAGAACTGAATCTTCTCTGACCATAAAGCCACCCCTTATTGCTGAAATACCTTGCATTTACATTAAAGGTTAATCTCTTATTGAAAAATGGAACCGGACCATTTAGGCTAGCTTCAATATTGGTGAGATCTGTGATTTTTGTGTCGTCAATGTTGAAAAAGATGTCGTTATCGGAAGTGAAATAATCCCCAACATAGGCAGAAACCGTGCCATGGTATTCTTCACCCCCTTCCTTTGTAATAATGTCCACTATACCAGATAGGGCTTGACCGTATTCCGCATTGAAACCACCGCTGATGACTTGAAACTGTTCAATCCCTGCATTCTCCACCTCAACAGACAATTCACCCGCAAAAGGGTCAGTGACTGAGACACCATCAATAAGATAGTTCACTTCGCTGGCTCTCCCCCCACGTATATGTATTCTTCCTTCAGTATCTTTTATTATTCCCGCCTGCAGCTCCAGCACATCGACAAACTCTTCCACCGGCATTTGGCTAATATCTTCGCCCCGTACTATCTGCTTCGAGGCCGTAAGGTCTCTTTGAACGATAGGCAATTGAGCCGTGACCACTACCTCTTCCCCTAACAACACTGTTGAAAATAGAACAAAATCCATTTTTGTTGTTACATCCAATAACGCCTTTAGACCTTCTACCCTCTGCTGAGTATAGCCCATCATCGAAACTTTCAAATCATAAGTTCCGGGCGAAATATTGAGGATCACATAGTATCCCTCTAAATCTGTGGATGCTCCCATGCCGGTCTCTTCAAGAAGAACATTAGCCCCAGGCAGTGGTTCACCTGTTTCTGCATCGGTAATCCTGCCCGTAACTTTCCCTGTCTGCCCTCCCCAAGCGGAAGTAGACACCAGTACAGAAATGGTTAGACAAAGGAGAATATTTCGTGGGAGGGGATCTCCGAGCCTGTCCAATAGACCGGGGATAATGAACATGAAAAATTGACGAATCATATTTTTACTCCCAGTCAAGTAAGAAGGA
>JADFPG010000149.1 GCA_022562455.1 Fidelibacterota bacterium
TGAAAACTAAGAAGAAGCAACGTCCCAACAAATCGCTGTAGGTGACGTGAAAACGCTGGCGCGTTTCCACGCCACCTCAGTTCCATGGTTATTTAATTTTCTCTTTCATCCCAAATCCATCTTAATAAATTGTAGATTATAGACATATCTATTCTTATTTTGCCTTGTCACGATAGACAATAATCATTCCTCATCCGGTTGTGATAGGCAAAATATTCATACCAAAATAAACTTGAATTCCAATCGTAATGTTTGAACCAAACTTGTTGAAAAATAAAACAATCATCGTCACCGGAGGCGGGACAGGTCTTGGAAAGTCGATGGCTCACCGGTTTGGGGAGTTGGGCGCAAACTTGGTTATTGCCAGCAGAAAAATGGATATACTGGAAAAAGCGGCAGATGAAATCAGAAAAACCGGGACACAAGTCCTACCCATTCAATGTGATGTTAGAGATTATGATCAAGTGAGTAAAATGGTTGAAAAGACAGTAGCAGAATTTGGTGCCATCGATGTACTTGTGAATAATGCAGCCGGGAATTTTATCAGTCCAACGGAGCGACTCACCGCCGGAGGATTTAAGGTGATTGTTGATATAGTATTACATGGGACATTTAATTGTACTTTGGCTGTGGGAAAGGAAATGATCAAAAATAAGGGTGGCACAGTTTTAAACATTATTACCACCTATGCATGGACGGGGTCTGGCTATGTTGTTCCTTCTGCAGCAGCAAAAGCAGGCGTTCTTGCCATGACACGATCTTTAGCAGTTGAGTGGGCAAAGTATAGCATTCGAACCAATGCTATTGCTCCCGGTCCCTTTCCAACTAAAGGTGCGTGGAGACGGCTCGTTCCTCCCGGATTTGGGTTGGAAAATAGAATGAAAAAACGGATTCCTCTCGGTCGGTTTGGAGAACATGAAGAATTGGCGAATCTGGCAACTTTTTTAATCAGTGATGGTTCATCTTATATTAATGGTGAAGTCGTTACCATTGATGGGGGAGAGTGGCTAAAAGGGGCAGGACAGTTCAATGAACTCGATCGTCTGCCGAAATTGGCGTGGAAAACCATGGCTGCCTTGAGAAAAAAATCTTCGAAGAAAAGATAGGAGGGAGGTAATTTTGAAAAGGGGAAAATCGTTCCTAATACTAATTGTTCTAATGGGTGGTATCATGAATTCATGTAATAACAATAATCCGGATGTCATTTATACAAATGGAAATATATGGACTGGAATCCCTGATACACCAAGAGCAGAGGCAATTGCTGTTAGTGGGGAAACTATCCTTGCGGTTGGGACAACAAAGGATTTGATGTCGCTGAAAGGTACAAACACTCATATCATCGACTTGGAAGGGAAATTTGTGGTCCCCGGGTTTATCGATAGTCATACGCATTTTATAAGTGGGGGATATCAACTCTCAAATGTGGATTTACGACATGCAAAAACACCCAAAGACTTTATCCGAATAATTAAGGAATTCTCTGCAACGCTCCCTGAAGGGCGTTGGATATTGGGAGGTAACTGGGATCATGAGAATTGGGGAGGTGAATTACCGGAACGCTCATGGATTGACTCGGTTACTTCCGATATTCCGGTTTTTGTGGACCGATTAGATGGGCACATGGGTCTTGCCAATTCCGCAGCCTTGAAATTAGCTGGAATTACTACTGAGACACCGGATCCTCCGGGAGGGCTAATTATCCGTGATAAAGAGGGAACTCCAACCGGAATTCTTAAAGATGTGGGCATTTCCCTTATCACTGCTGTTATCCCAGAACGGTCTGAAGAGGAGCAGGATGAAGCTCTTGAACGAGCAACGGAATTTGCATTATCCAAAGGGGTTACCCAGATCCATGATATGTGTACGTGGTCTCATCTGAAAACATTCCAACGCGCAAATAAACGAGGGAAATTGAAAATAAGGATTAAAGCATTTGTCTGGTATGACAATTGGGAAAAGTTAATCGATTACGGAAAGACAAACGGTTGGGGAAATGATTGGCTTGGATGGAAGGGAATCAAAGCAATGGTAGATGGATCTTTAGGCTCCCGGACTGCCTGGATGTATCAACCTTATCTCGATGATCCTTCCACAACCGGACTATTGGTGGCTGCGGATTCCTCGGAATTAAAATCACTGCTTTTGGCGTCAGATAAAGTTGGTATTCAATTAGTAATTCATGCTATCGGAGACAGGGCAAACGATTGGGTTTTGGATGTATTCGAGAACATTGCACATCAGAACCCTTTCCGAGAACGCCGCCATAGAATTGAACACGCTCAACATCTTTCGTCAGATGCTATCCCTAGATTTGCCAATCTCGGTGTGATTGCCTCCATGCAGCCTTACCACATTATCGACGATGGTCGATGGGCAGGGAAGAGGGTAAGTACAGATGTTTTAAAAACCAGTTATGCAAACAAGTCACTTTTAGATGCTGGAGCGACGTTATCATTCGGATCTGACTGGACTGTAGCGCCCATCTCCCCGATTTTAGGTATTTATGCAGCTGTTACCCGTCAAACCCTGGATGGAGAAAATCCTGATGGATGGTATCCTGAGCAAAAAATTAGTGTGGAAAATGCATTAAAGGCATATACCTATGGCGCTGCTTATTCCGTATTTATGGAGGATAAATTAGGAACATTGGAGGTGGGAAAGTTGGCAGACTTTGTTGTATTATCTGCAGACTTGTTTATGGTCGATCCTGTAAACATTAAGAATGTAAGGGTTCTGCGTACGGTGGTCAACGGGAAAGACCGGTACCTGGCAGATTGATCTTGCAAAAAACAGTCCAAAGTAAGGGAGGTTCGAAATGAAGTATCTTATTTGTATAGGTTTAGCTTTAACCTTATTCTATTCCCAAGGATTAGCTGACGATGTAACAGTAACCATATCGGAAAAGACTGTGAATGAATTCATTGCGGCGATAGGGCCGGTTAAAGGAAAAGGTAAAAAGCAGGGAATCAAATATAATTGGAAGGTGAAGAAAGCCGAGTTCGACTTCGAGCCCGGGTCTGCGCAGTTCATTGCTTCGGTTGATCTGAATGCTGGAATCTTTAAGACCAGCAACATAGTGAAAAGCAAGGTGAAAGTGACATACGATGGTGAAACAAATAAAATAAGGATGACTGTTGAAAAGGCTATCTACAAAATCTATATCAAGGTTTTTGGAAAGAAAATAAAAGTGGGAGAGGTTGATATTGCGAAATATTACAAGCCAAAGTTCGAGTTCAATGGACCGGAGCCCGTTCAAAAAGTAGTAGAAGTGGAGACTGGTAAGAATAAAGTCCGCATTATTAAAGTAACTCCTACGAATAGACAACTTACCATCGAAAAGGACAAGATTCGAATCACAGTAGACTTGATATATAGTGGCTCGGACAAACCCTGACTTCTAGTATTTGAAATAGGTCGATTGTATAGGAATTTTCATTTTTTCTTTCAAACAAAATGTTACTTAGAAGGACACTAATAATCGGTGAAGAACCAAGAACCAATGACCAAGAACCAAGAAAAGAATCCACGGGGGAACATTGAGATGGATAATGAGAATAACATGAAAACGAAGGAAGAAATGAAAAGGTATATCGTAAAGGAAACAAGTCCACTGGTTTTTCAAATTAGGGAAAAATCTCTAAACTATGAAATTGATCTTTCAGAAAGAACGTTTGAATTTGCTGTTGACATCATACTGCTATTAAGGACTGTTTCCTACAAAAAGGAAAACGATGTAGTTAGATACCAGCTTGCAAAGTCTGGGACTTCTGTTGGTGTCCCGACTCGTCGGGAAGGAGTCACAGGCAACAAATTCTCGTGCTGACTTCAGACACAAGATAGGTATCGCATTGAAAGAGGCTCGGGAGTCAAATTATTGGTTGCGGATTATGGAACGAACAAAGATTGGGAATCAACAACAGGTAAAAAGATTGGGCAAGGAGTCTGGTGAGATAAAAGCCATTCTTGCCTGCCTGTCGGCAGACAGGCTGCGATCTTCAATAAAGTTTCTGATTAGAAATCCCGAAAAGTGAGGTTACTTCTGAGATACCTGCTAAGACGGGCAATGATAATACTTTTCTGAATCCTAGGCTTGATCCTCATTTTTTTATCGTGGATCTTGGCTCTTGGTTCTTGGTTCTTTCGAGTTCTCGGTTGTTTTTCTTTCTAAGAGATTGAATAACTCGATTGTGCGCGAGACGGTCCTGAATTATCTCACTAATTACGAACCGTTCCGGACGTTTGATATCTATCACACGATTTCTCTCGTTATTTTCCTGGGACTTGCGACTTTGTTACCATTGTATGCAAAGCGGAACTTCTCAGAGAAATGGCAGCAATGGGTGGGAAGCACTCTGGGATGGCTAGTTGCTGCGAGTTATTTAAGCTGGCCCACCCTCGAAATTATCGCAGGGACATTTGATCCTAAACTTCACTTGCCGTTTCATTTATGCCGATTCGCCAATCTTGCTTTACCCCTGGTTATGTGGAAACGAAATTATCTTGTGTATGAGGTACTTTACTTTTGGGGATTATCCGCCATGTTCCAATCGATATTCACTCCTGATATTCCCCAGGCTTTTCCTCATTACCATTTTTTTCGATTCTGGATTTCACACGAGTTAATGATTGTTGCACTTGTGTATGCCACAGTCATTTACAAGATAAGACCAACCCTGAAGAGCCTCCGGAGATCTTTTGTGGCGTTACTCCTGTTTTTTATTATTACTATCCCAGTGAACCTGATTCTTGGTGCAAACTATTTCTGGATTTGTGGAAAACCCCTGATGCCGACAATCCTCGACTACATGGGGCCCTGGCCTTGGTATCTCGTGACAGGAACTGCTGTAGCATTAATCCACTTTTATGCGGTATATCTGCCATTTGTTATTATAGATTGGAGAAAGAAGAATAGGATAGGATAAGTGTACAAGACGCTGTTCTAAAAATCGTATGATCTATGCCTATTGAGAAAGTGGTTAAAAGGTTAGTTGTAACTGGTGATTGGTAAGTAGTGAGTGGTGCTTCAAAGCTCCCTGTCCACAGGATCTTGAGAGAGGAGTGCTGTGACACAAATACCACTAACCAATTAACCGGCTATCAATCAATAGATTCTGTATGGCCTTTTATTATGAAATTGATTAACAGGGTGAGGACGAATAGGACGACCTATCTCATGGAAATGTGCCCAGGACGTCTCAACTTACGATCTCAACAGAGATCAATGAGAAAAACCGGGGCTTAATTGTAGCTAAAATGACCAGCTAATGGTTAAGACAACGACTCCAGGAGAAGTGGAAATTGCGTTCAGTACCTTTCCCAAATCGGTTAATTCTTTTTGTACTTCAGTTTCATTAATGCCAGTATTGGATTTGACAGTTGAAGAAAAAGATCGGCTGATACTCACGGAAACAACCAGCCAATCGACTCCAATTGTCAATCCATTATCGAAAAGCCACTGGTTGCCAATTCCAACCGTCGCAATCTTTGCAGAGGCGTCTATTTCAGTCTCAGCGGTTAGAATCTCAGGTTGGTTGGCACCATTTTTCTTAATGGTCACCACTCCTTTCCAATCTCTTTGACTGACAGCAAAAAGGAGATTAAACGAATTTCCAGCGAAATACCTCACATAAGCACCGTTATAGGAGAGGATGGCGTGAGATACTGTTCCTTCTTTATCCTCAGGGGAACTATCGGAGTGAGGCTCTATTGTGAAGCCTTCGATTTCAAACTGATGGTGGAATAAGGGGCTTTCAGAACCGGTTTCCAGACCGATAGAGAAGTTTTCTCCCCAATAAATCCCCATAGTATAAGGGTGAGTCAATAAGGTGGGGATATGGATGCTGGCAGCAGTGATTCCTATAAAGAACGTTTTGTCATTACGATTTCCGCTTGAATCGTCAGAAAAACCAATATCGTTCATTAGAATAAAAAAAATAAAAATTATTATAAGCCTATGTTTCAATTCCACGTCCTGAAATGGGAAGAGTGACGAATTTAGAGGGCAGAGACTATTAAAGGACATCAACTTACGCAGCCAGCGCCTTGACTTCATTCTCCAGTCGATCCCCGAGATATTCTAACCTCACCGGATCCATGGAAAAGTGGATTCTTGGGTAGGTTTCAACCTCCAATGCCCGATGCATATCTCGGTCCCTCGGTCTGAGGCCGGTGTTCATACTGGCCGCCTCGATGACTATGTCAGCAAAAGCGTTCTGTTCCAAGTTTGGTAGAAACCCACCGATTGTCCTCTGAAATCGTTCAACGCGACCGGAAAAGTCCGGTACGATAGCGACTGTCACGGCAAAGTGAATCTCGCTCTCCTCACGCACAATCTGAAAGGTTAACCTTCGGGAGAGATCCCGTTGAGCGACACTCAAACTCGGCGCAGCAATCATGAGGATCATCACGAACACCGCCAGTCGTATCTTTGGTTGTTGGACCCTCATCCTCCGAGTGCTTCCTCTGCTTGATGATCCCTGCGCGTGATCCTAATTACCACTCTTATGGCTAATCAGGCACTTTTCTATATTCCTGCAAAACTCACGGCAGAAAATACTAAAGTTTGACACATGAAGTTCACCTGTATTTTTCATTCCAATCAGGTTCAAGAGGTTTTCTTGTGAATATTCATCACGGATTTTCACGGCAACAAACA
The DNA here is from genome assembly GCA_022562455.1 of Fidelibacterota bacterium. GTDB lineage: Bacteria > Fidelibacterota > Marinisomatia > Marinisomatales > SCKK01 > SCKK01. Next base: position 6,659 of record JADFPG010000149.1, read on the forward strand.
CACTCTAATTTCGCACTTGACCAACTCCCCGTCAGCCTGCCTCTGCTGACGCTTCCTGCCTGCGCTGGTGCTTTGGCAGACAGGTGGCAGACAGGCGGCAGACAGGGTGGGCACTTCACATTTTTAAGGAATCTACGATCAGCCCCATTGATGTGATATAACCCTCCTAAAATCGGGGCACAACTCACCATCAATCTACATTACCTGTCTGCACTGTCTTTACCTGTCT
>JADFPG010000030.1 GCA_022562455.1 Fidelibacterota bacterium
TGCCAGCCACCCACGGAGTGGGGTAGGTTGGCAGGACAAGCACGAATCACGTTTCCCTGTACAGTCACTCCGCTCCTTATAGGGCAGGCATGCATTATGTTTTCCTGTCAGTCCGTATTTAGAACAGAGCCTAAAATTTTTTTATGTTTCGCACATAGTAAGTGTTTTTATTATAGAAGATGTCCATAAATAAAGTCATTAAGTACCGCTATAAAAAAGACGAATTTCTTATTACTGTTATTCTCTGTACTTTTCTTAGCGTAAGAAAAGTACCAAAAGAAACAGTCGCTGGAGAAAATTTTTATTCGTCTGCACCATTATTATGGGGATGAGTTTAATTCATTCTAATCCTCCCTGCCTGTCGGCAGACAGGCACGATGGTTTGACGTCAATAATAATCCCGATGCATCGGGACTAATGCGACATAATCAAACATTCTGCGAACATCAAGTACATAAATGACCGTAAAGAGGTGAGACACATGGGTTTTTGATTAAGAAGATTTTACCAGCTTGAGTTTTCCTTTGATAAAGTATACAGCCCCATATCAGAGATAAGTTTATTTCATACAATCAAGGGATTAAAGATTGAGTTGCAGGTTAACTTGGTTGGTATCAAAAGTGATTTTTTAAGGACTATTTGCCTTTGCTCCTCTCTTTGCCTTTATATAAGTCGACTTAGCCATAGCACGTGTGGTTTTGTCCTCGATGCTGTTGATGGCGTCCATATTTCCATCGACCAAAGCCTGTTTGATGAGGGCTTCGACGTCTATCTCTCTCCTGTTTGGGGGAGAAGTAGCCATTTCTTGACTCTCTTTTCCCTTCTGTGACTTCTCTTGCGAAAGAGGAGCTGGCAATTCACCCAGGGGAGGAATCTCCGCAGGAATCTCAGGTCGAACACCTGACCTTTTGGCTTTAAAATAAGCTGATTTTACTTTGGCTCTGAAAACCCGGTCCTCAATCGTGCCAAGAATTTCATCATCACCATCTAAAGCTTTTACCACATACTGATTAATAAGGACTTCTTCATTAACCTCAGCCACAGGTTGTGGGACTGAAGTGGTAGCCTTCGGAGGAGCTTCACCACTTAAATATTTTTCAACAGTTATCACAGCTTCTGGGGTGGTTTTTGGTGTGATCCCCGCCCGTTTTGCCTTAACGAATGCTGATTTGGCTTTCGCCCGGGTCGGTTTGTCGGTAATAGTGTTTAAAACATCTTTTCCAGCAGAAAGAGCCTTAGCGACGAGAGCATTAATAAAATCGTCATCCATGACAAATTGGTCTTCTCCGGAAACTAATTCTTCCCCTGCGGTTGGTTTTAAAGATACTTCGGGCAGCCACGCTTCTAAATTTTGGAGTATGTCTTTCCCACGCCATGAAAACATTGTAGCTGTGATGAATCCGAGAAGATGATTGTTGATAGAGGTATACCGGATTTCCACACAGTTGGTGTATGGAGTAAGTGTAAACGTTATAATTTCCCGGTTAAAAGGGAAAAACCGCATTTCTAAGGTCAATTTTTTGCTGGGTTCAATGGAGATAAATCTACATCGTGTCATGGGGAATAGAATAAATGGCCTTATTTTAAACCAACTGCCCACCTCCATTGTATAATGGTCCAGGGAATGCCGGTGGACATATCGGGAACGATTATTTGTCACTTGAATTTTGTGGACCCAAGGAAACCATAGGTGGTAATTTGAAAGTTTTGTTAGAGTTTGCCAGATTATATCTGCAGTTACCTCGACATCTAATTGTGTGGAGACTGAAGTTTCTTTCGGAGAAGTGTAGATGGCATAATCCAAATCAAGGTTCTGATCTTCAGAAGTCTTACGTATAAAGTAGAGAATGAGAAGCACAAAAAGCGCCGTTGCACCCCCGATAATCATATTATTGTTTCCATCTTCATTGTTGTGAAATACGGCTTTAAAACAGACGAAAATCTAAATAGGAAACGATATTTTATTTAACATTTTATTGTGAACAGAAGTCCTTTTTAACCTGAATATTTCCTCAGCAAATTAAAGAAAAGTGTAAGTCTAAATAATAATACGATATGAGAAAAAAGTTGCTGACACATTATTCTGGCTAAGCAATCTAACACTTGCGTTTTATGCAATTAGCATGTATCATATTACAGATTCTATGAAGCATATTCACACTATATTTCTTATTGTCATTCTTGCTTCTTCAGGAGTATGTAAACAGGGGGTTATTATGAATAAGTTCACACTGACAAGCACAGCATTCAACGAAGGAGAAGTGATTCCTTCTCAATACACATGTGAAGGGAGCGATGTATCTCCATTATTAAAATGGAAGGGAGTTCCTGAGGGGACAAAAGGTTATGCTCTCACCTGTCTTGATCCCGATGCTCCGCCGGGAACCTGGGTTCACTGGGTCATTTATGATCTGCCCAGCAATCTGACTGAAATTGCAGAGAACGTTCCAAAGATGGATACCTTAGATAGTGGCGCCAAACAAGGTCTCTGCTGGGGTGTGGACAGTTTCACCAGAGTGGGTTACAATGGACCCTGCCCGCCTCCCGGGCACGGCTATCACCGCTATTATTTTACGTTGTATGCCCTAGATGTGGAATCGGTTGGCTTATCACCAAAAGCTACACAGAAGGATCTTGAAGCTGCCATGGAAGGGCATATTCTTGGGGAAGCAACGGTGATGGGCAAGTATAAAAGGGAATAAGCCTTGCAGGGCAAGATGTCATATTGCCCAAGTACGAGTATATAGGTCGGCAAAGGACAAGACAACATCTTGTCCTACGATACGAGCTGTGTTGGATTATCCCAACTTAATCAACAGAAACGAAAGAAAAACTTTTTGTATAAATGTCCGACCGTTCTCCATCAATCTCCAACACCGGATAAATAAAGAAATTAACAGGACCGTTTGACGATTCGGGTACGAGTTCGATGTCTCTTCCCAGAGTGAACATAACCCGGTTTGGGTCGAGATTACCAAAGAAGTATTCTTCCATCTCCGGACGCTTATCTGCTTCGGAGATGTCCACAGGTATCCATCCTTTTGCCGGATCGTAAAATTCTGCCCAACAATGATATCCACCAATAGTCCCTGATTCCTTTTTAGGGACGGGAAAGCCGATTAAAAATCGAGATGGGATGTTGACTGTCCGAGCCACAGCATTAAACAGGGAATGAAAATCCGTACAGTTTCCTTTTCCGATATCACAAGCATAAATGGCATCGCCTCTGCCCCATCCCTTGCCGGACTTGTCATAGTTCATTCTTCCCAGAATGTGTTTGTAAAGGGCTTGTCCGTTTTTCACCGCAGAGTTGGTTTCCCTGATAATAGTTTTAGCAATATCCTCAAAACGTGTATCCCGAGGAACGTATGAGAATGGAGAAAGATATTTCTTCAGTTCCTCTGCAGTTAAATTAGCAGGAGAGGCAGATTGTTCTTTGCGAATTATATTGAATGAAACTGTTAGATGAAGACCAGAAGGAAGAGGAGATTCCGTAGAAACATGTGCCATCAGGTTTCCATACGTAGATTCCGTGTGTTGTGTAACAGGCAAAGTGCTTTCAACGGTTAAATTAGAAATGGTTTGATAGTCATTACTCTGGGGTAAGGGTACCCACAATTTTATGTTCTTCCCTATCTCAATAATAGGCGGAAGTTGGACGTCATAACTGAAGGAAAACTGCCGCTCTTTTTGAATGATGATATTATTGCAGGCAAACAATTGAATTGCCAACAATATCCCTGATACTTTAACACTTTTCCTCATAAACAATTTCCTTTCTTAGAATACTCTTACCTAAAATGAGCGATTTACGTAGGATAAGTTGTTAACTTGTCCTCTTGACGACCTGCCCGACTGAAATCGTTCAGGCGGGGACGTAAATTCTTTAGTTATGAGAACAACCCAATGAGTATACGCATATTCTTTAATAATTATCATAAAATTACTCAATTTAGGCCTTAGAAAAATGGAATGAAATATATGGCAAACATATTTTGTGTCATAGAGTTTCCACATTCACATACTAAAGTTTGATGGCAAGACTTGACAATCCGGATATTTATGTAGTATTTTTCTGATAGATAAGGATTAATAAAATTATGCGAGGAGGAATTAACATGAGTAAAATAAACAGTGTTATCCTTACGGTTGCCTTTGGGTTGGTTGTTTTAGGATTTGTAAGTAAACAGGATCAGGAGAAATCAGAACATCCAACGGAACACCCGCAAGCACAAGAACAAGAACACCCTACGGAACATCCCATTAGCTTAAGTACCCAGGTCGTCACGAAAGAAAATTTAGCGAGGGCAATTCATTGCCACATTGCAATTGAAACCATTAAAAATGACGGATTTTATCTTGCCATTGACGATAGATCTGGTGACACATTGAAGTTAAATCTGAAAAAAGTCCACGATGACAAGCTTGCTACACTTGGAGATCAAACCTATTTTGCCTGTGCAGATTTTGTAACTCCCGATGGTAAAGTCTATGACCTTGATTTCTTTATGGTTGGTGCTTCTATAAATGATCTAAAACAGACGGAAGTCACAGTGCACAAGGAAGAAGGTGTTGAACGCTACACGTGGCTGGAAGTAGAGGGTGTCTGGAGTAAAGTGGAGGTGGATGAATAGGAATCACCTAAAATAAGCAGGGCATCATTGCTGGATTATTGTTAAGCAGTTAATGATAATTACATAGTATATCTATCCAGATGTATCAAATTGAAGTACTCCTGATGGATGGCGAAATCCGTCAGGAGTTTATTTATAGTTCAAATAGAGGTGATTCACAGAAATTATTTTACCTGTTTATTTACTCATTGATTAATGATTAAACCTCCATGGAAGTGAATTTAAAAAATAAGATGGTTGCTGATTTCCGTTCTTATGTTTCTCCTGACAAGGTGGACTTTTTTCAGAAGTATGGGCTTGATTTTGTATCAGGGAAACGAGAGGGTTGTTATTTGTGGGATATTGATGGGCATAAAAAATTATTTAATGCTCACTGCAACGGAGGAGTTTTTAATCTGGGTCACCGGAGTAGTGATATTATTTCTGTGCTTAAGCAGGCTTTAGACCGTTGGGATATTGGTAACCATCATTTGTTGAGCGCCCAAAGAGCGGAATTAGCGAAGCGACTGGCGGATTCCTTTCCTGGAGATATCCAATATACTGTCTTTGGTGTGGGAGGTGGAGAAGCGATGGATCTGGCCATCAAACTTGCCCGAGGTTATACGGGTCGCTCGAAAATTGTCTCAGCAAAAGGGGGCTATCACGGTCATACCGGCTTGGCTCTGGCAGCAGGGGATGAAAAATATCGTAAGTCGTTTGGTCCTCAACCTCCCGGATTTGTACAGATTCCATTTGGGGATTTAAGGTCGCTTGAAGAGATGTTGGATGAGGATACTGCTGCAGTCATCTATGAGACGATTCCTGCTACCCAGGGAATTGTTATACCGCCTGACGGTTTTTTCAGCGATGTGCGACAACTCTGTGATAAAAAGGGGGTTCAGCTTATCATAGATGAAGTTCAAACCGGATTGGGCAGGACAGGAAAGCTGTGGGGATTTGAACACTTTTCCGGAGGTTCCAATGGCGATATGGTGCCGGATATTGTCGTCATTGGGAAGGGACTATCCGGGGGAATTTATCCTATTACAGCCACATGTTTTCGACCCCATTTGCAGAAGGTCTTTAATGATGATCCGTTCATTCACATTTCCACGTTTGGTGGAGCAGAGCTGGGATGTGCGGTGGCACTCAAGGTTCTTGAATTATCTTCACAGGCTGAATTTTTACAACACGTGAATGATTTGGCAAAATTATTTCGCGAGCGGATGGATAATTTGGTAGAAAGGCATAACCACTTCATTATAGCTTTTCGCCAGCTTGGGCTTATGATGGGGATTAAGATGAAGAATGATATGTGTGGACCCCTCTTAATGAAGACCGCTTATGATAAAGATCTTTTGCTGGTTTACGCAGGCAACGATACATCGGTATGCCAGTTTCTCCCACCCTTGGTAATGACATTTGAGCAAGTAGATGAAGTAATGGAGAAATTGGAAGCAGCTGTGAAAAAAGCGACAATACTTTTGCCAGCTCTGCAGGTAAAAGAAGGAGTGAGTTCAGCGTGGGATAAGGTGAAGAAACTTCTTTCAGGGGAGGAGAAACATGGTGGTTGACATCCCCCCGTCTGAAGCAGACCCCCTTCAGAATGTGTACTGGAATAAGATGTTATTCATTCATAATTCTGAGGTTTTCTAGTTGAAATGTTCCCCTTGTAAAGGAGGGTGTTAAAACAATTTAAATCTTTATTGGCACAGGGAATAACAAGGAATAAAAACAACATTGATAACTCACGAAAAATTACAAGAGTTTGAGATAGGACTCGACCCGTTACACATTGATCGGTCAAAAATTCCAGCCACGGTTCTGGGTTATGGCGAAATCAGCACAGTATTTCAGATCAATGGTGATAAATCCACTGCTTGCAAAAGGATGCCCCTCTTTTCAGATAGATCATCTGCCGAGAAATACGCACACAACTATGAAGAATATTGCCAACTCCTTCAACGAGCCGGTTTAACACTACCCTCAGACAGAACCGAAATTGTTGAAGTGCCAAACCGCCCTGTTGTTTTCTACATATTGCAAGACCAACTTCCTCCTGATAGATTTTGTAACAAACTTGTTCATTCTTTAGGTAGTAATGAAGTGGAACAGATGATAGAGCGAGTTGTTGCTGAAATTTCAAAGGTGTGGATATTTAATGAAAGTAACGTACCGAGCAGGAAACTTGCTATCGATGGACAGCTATCAAATTGGGTATTTACCTGGGAAGTCAGTGACGGGGATATCCACTACATTGACACCAGCACCCCCTTGTATAGAAAGAACGGTACAGAGCAACTGGATCCTGAATTGTTTCTCAAGAGCGCACCTTCATTTCTGCGATGGATAATTCGATGGTTGTTTCTGCAAGATGTCATGAACCGATATTATGATCCACGACTTGTATACACAGACCTCGTTGCAAATCTTTATAAAGAACAAAGGTCAGATCTTGTACCACTGGCGGTAGAGATAGTCAACCGTAGTTTGAGTGGTGAGATTGAGCTACTTTCAGTGGAGGAAGTTGAGAAGTATTATAAAGAAGATAAGCTTATCTGGATGCTTTTTTTAGTTTTTCGCCGAATGGATAGATGGATTAAGACAAAACTGTTACGACAACGATATGAGTTTATTCTACCGGGGAAAATCAAGCGGTAGCAGACACAAGTTCAACCTTGTCCTTTAAATGTTTTAACTTATTGGTCGTTACGGTTAAGGGCTTTGATGCCCGTATCTGTATACTTCCTGCATATCGACCTGAGAGAGTCCTAATTGTTTTCCGAGGTAATGGAATAAATCTCATTAACTTTTGGATAGTAGGATCGTTTTCAGGAAATATTTTATCTACCGAATGTTCTTGAATAATGTCTATTGCTTCAAAACCCGCTGCCTTAATGTGTTCTAAGTATTTATCTTTAGTTGATGCGCCTGATATACACCCTACGTACGCATTAACACTTTTACGAATAAACCAGGGCAGTTTTCGATATAAGACAATATCAGATACAGCAAGAACTCCTCCTGGTTTTAAAACACGAAACGCCTCTCGGAAGACCCGTGGTTTTTCCAGAGATAGATTGATAACACAGTTGCTGATAATCATGTCCACTGAATCCGATTCCACAGGGAGTTCTTCAATATTTCCAAGACGAAAGTCAATATTTGTTGCTCTTACTTTTCCTTTGTTTTCATTAGCTTTAGCAATCATTTCCGGTGTCATATCAACTCCAATCACCAAACCATTGGGACCAACTTTCTGAGCAGCAAGGAAACAATCGAATCCGGCTCCGCTGCCCAGATCTACTACGGTGTCTCCCGGCTTTATCTCTTCTAACGCAAGGGGATTCCCGCATCCTAAGCCAAGATTAGCTCCGCTTGGGACTGAATTCAGATCCTCCTTAGAATATCCGATATTCTTGCCATATTCATTAACATTAAGTGTCTGATCCCCGCAAGACTCGCAGCAACCGTTTCCTTCCTGTTGTGGGATCTTGCTGTAATGCTTCTTCACGTTCTCTTTGACCTGTGATTTCATAATCATCCTCCATTTCTTCTGTTGGACAGCATTGTTTCATGATATTTACAATCGATTGTAAACGATACGCAATATTTTGGTAGTTTATTTTATAGTATGTTTCTCTGCCGTTTCTCTTACTCTCAGCAACTCCGGATTTCTTTAACATGGAGAGATGGCGGGAGACGTTTGATTGATTGATATTCATCAATTCCGATACCTGGTTAACGGTCATTTCACCCTTTTCCATGAGGAAGAGAAAAACATTGAGGCGACTTTCATCGGTAAAAGCATTGAAAAAATCGTCTTCTAAAAACCCACGGCACTTTTTCACAAGTTCAGGAGGACAGCAGATTGACATGATTCTTTCCCTTTATGTAATAGTTATACATGCGCATATATGCATAATATAATATGTAAAACATCGCAATTCAAGGTGATTTATAAAGTAACGTGAAAACATTTAGGTTTTATAATCGTAACCTAAAATAGAGAATAGAGTTTCCTTTTAAAGAGTCTTATATAATGGCCAGAATTGAAGGTGGGTCATGTTAACAGCCCGTGTATCTGAAAATCAAATTTTTTGTCGTGGCAATATAAAAAGAAGGAAGAAATGAGAATAATGAGGTTTTTATGTTGGATTATCATGGATGTAAACGTGTTATCATAAGTTTCATTCAATCGTTTGGAAATACCGAAACCAAAAAATGGAATGTGAATATTCGTGTTAATTATATAAGTAGAATCGTTAATGGTGTAATCAATATGTTGCCTGTCTGCCGAACAGGCAAGCACTTAGTCGTTGAATTCACGTAATTTTATTTAACAATTTACTATAATTCTGGAACTTTTATAGAACTATAGTTTCTAAGCTATCGTTAATAGATAATTACCATTAATTTTTTATAGGTTAAATCATGCAAAAAAATAGTTTTAGAAATATTGCAATTATTGCTCATGTTGATCATGGTAAAACAACCCTACTTGATGGATTGCTTCATCAAAGTGGTACCTTTAAGAGTCATCAAAATATTGTAGACCGTGTTATGGATTCAATGGATCTTGAAAGAGAGCGTGGTATTACTATTATAGCAAAAAACACGGCAATTCATTATAAAGGTATTAAAATAAATATTGTAGATACTCCAGGCCATGCTGATTTTGGTGGTGAAGTAGAGCGTAGTCTTAATCTTGTAGATGGAGTATTGCTTTTAGTTGATGCAAGTGAAGGTCCTTTACCTCAAACTCGATTTGTCCTACAAAAAGCATTATTAAAAAATTTACCAGTTATTCTTATTATTAATAAAATTGATCGTCATGACTCACGCATTAAAGAAGTTGTTAATGAAGTTTACGATCTGTTTATTGATTTAGATGCAAATGACGAACAAATTGATTTTCCTATAATTTATACTAATGCAAAAAAACGAGTTGCTCATAATCAATTAGATGATCATTCTACGGACTTAAAACCACTTTTTGACATAATAGTTGATAAATTTTCTGGACCAGAGGTTAAGGATGATCATATAACTCAATTTTTAATTACTAATATAGATTATGATCCTTACGTGGGACAAATAGCTGTTGGTAGATTAGAGAACGGGTTTATTGAAATAAATAAACGGTATAGTCTTTGTAGTAAAGATTCCATTAAATACGATCAAAAACTATCGGCTTGTTACACTTTTGAGGGATTGGAAAAGATCAAGGTAGATAAATTAGAAGCAGGTGATATTATTGCTATTGCTGGAATTGAAAATATTCAAATTGGAGATACAATTTCTTGTAATGAAAATCCCAAACCTTTACCTCGGATTGAAATTGATGAACCAACTGTATCTATGTACTTCCATGTTAATAAAGGACCTTTAGCTGGGAAAGAAGGTAAATTTCTTACTACCCGACATTTAAGTAATCGATTGCAGAAAGAAATTCTATGGAATGTTTCATTGCAATTAATAGAAACTGATAAAACTGATGTTTTCGAAGTTTGTGGTCGTGGAGAATTGCAGATGGCAATTCTTATTGAAACTATGCGCCGTGAAGGATATGAATTCATGGTTTCAAAACCTCAAGTGATCACTAAAGAAGAAAATGGTAAAATATTAGAACCTATGGAAAATATTTATTTAGATTTACGTGAGGAGCATGTTGGAATAGTTACTAAAAAGCTTTCTATTCGTAAGGGACGTATGACCAAATTAAATAATAATGGTCATGGTAGGGTTTCACTTGAATTTAAAATACCCTCTCGAGGTCTTATTGGGTTTAGGAGTCAATTTTTAACGGTTACTAAGGGTTCGGGTATTATGAATACTCTTTTTGATTCATATGCTCCTTGGTTTGGAAAAATTCCTCAACGTGTTAGCGGAGTATTGGTTGCTGATAGACCTGGTAAAGTAACTTCTTATGCCAGCTTAGGTATGGTTGATAGAGGGGAATTATTTTTAAAAGTGGGTACTGAAGTGTACAAGGGGATGATCATTGGAGAACGAAATCGTAAAGGAGATTTAGATGTGAATATTACTCGTGAAAAAAAATTAACTAATATGCGTGCATCTACTTCTGATGCTACTGTAATCTTAAGGCCCCCACAAAATTTATCATTGGATCAATGTATTGAATTTATTGCTGAAGATGAGTTTATTGAAGTAACTCCAAAAAATATTCGTATGAGAAAAATGGAATTGGATATAAAGAAGCGGTTATCTTTAAAGAAAAAAGATAAGGTTTAGATGTAATAATCATTATATCGTTTAAAATAATGTTTTCAGAGTAATCGTTATTCTTCTTCTTCCTCCTCCTCATAATCTTCATAATAAGCGGCGGCTATTTCAGGATCATAATAGTATTCATAATCCTCAAATCCCGGATATTCTTCTGAAGGTAGAGGGACTTCTGTCAATGGAGCCTTTTCAATCGCGGGAAGTGCAGCGGGTGGTGGTACTGTTGGGGGTTGTGGACGTCTGATGTAATAAAAGATCAATCCGGGCATTACTGCGAAGAAAAGAATGATTAAAGAAAGAATCACTCCATCTGAGTTTAGTCTATATCCGCCCCATATATCTTGCTCGATACCATAAGCCATAAACACCGCTGAAAACAGAAGTACACCAAAGATGATGAGAAAAGCGCCTGTTTGTCGATGAATCTGTACTTTTGCAAGATTTAGATATAGCATCCAGAACGTAATACCACCAACGATGAAGAGAATTGCCATTATATAATTTTCTGCTAAAAAAGACAGAACAAATGCTAAAACAATTAAAAACAGAATAAAGTAGCTGAAATTATTTTTTAAGTCATTCTGTGTCATAGTAAACCTTCCCGGTAATTATTAATGAAATCCACTGAAAATAACTGGCGGAAGTAGTAGTTATCATGATATCCCCTATAAAAAATATCCCTATTCTACAAATGAAAATCAAGCCTAAATTAAAAAACTTTAATTAGAAGTAAAAATGGATATTCCCATTCCGAAAATGGACTAAAATCTCTATATTCTGAAAATTCCAAAACTAAAATTATGCATGTCTGAGAAATCCAATAAAGTTAAAATAGGTGTTGTAGGAGTCGGTCATCTTGGTAAACGTCATTTATTTCATCTGTTAGATATCGATTCAGCGGACTGTGTAGGGTTTTACGATATCGATCCGGCAAGATCCGACGAAATTAGGAAAGCCACCGGGGCTAAAGAGTTTTCATCTTTAGAGAAACTTATTCAGGCGTGTGAAGCACTGTCAATTGTGGTTCCCACAAAGGATCATTTCTTGGTCGGAGAGAAATGCATCAAAGAGGGTAGACATGTTTTTATTGAAAAGCCTATATGTAGAACACTAGAAGAAGCTGATGAAATAATCGACCTGGCAAAAGAAAAAAAGGTGATCACGCAAGTAGGTCATATAGAGCGATTAAATCCAGCTCTCCTTGCACTGGATAAAATACCCATATCCCCTAAATATATAGAAACCCACCGATTAGCTCCCTATAACGTTCGTGGTACTGATGTACCGGTGGTTCTGGATCTCATGATCCATGATTTAGATGTAATACTGTCGCTTGTCAAATCCCCTGTAACGTCAGTACATGCATCCGGTGTGTCAATAATGACGAGTTCAGTTGATATAGCTAATGCTCGTTTGAGGTTTAAAAACGGTTGTGTGGCAAATATTACATCGAGTAGAATTGCGACCAGCTATGTTCGTAAACTTAGAATCTTTCAGCAGGATATGTATGTGACCATAGATTTTTTAAAAGGATTAACGGAAATATATCGAGTTTTGGATGCTAATGTAAAAGATACAGATGCAATCGTAGCTGCGCCTTTAGAAAGAAATGGCATGCACCGCCAGATTGTCTATGAAAAACCTCCGGTAAGGAGGGTTGACTCCTTGAGAATGGAAATGAAAAATTTTATATCTTCCGTTCAAGGGACAACCACTCCGATTGTTTCCGGCGAGGAAGGGAGAGAAGCTCTACGCATTGCCACGATCATCCAAGAAAAGATTTCCCAGGATTTACACTAAGATTTGTAATGGACATGCGCGATTTCATTTTTCGTAATCGTAGTTATATTCCCATACCTCTTGCACTTACCATCATTTATTTTGCCGGTAAGGGGAATTTATACCCATTTGGTTTTTCTTTGATTATTATTGGAGAACTGCTGCGATTAAATGGAGTTCGTTATGCAGGAGGTGCTACACGCACAAGGAATGTAGGCGTGCAAACACTTTGCACTTCGGGTCCGTTTGCTTATGTAAGGAACCCTCTTTACTTAGGAAATGTAATACTATATTTAGGCATTGTATTGGTTGCAGGGGGAGATTATTGGGTGACAATAATGATGGTGACAACTCTATTTTTCCTGATTCAGTATGGCTTGATTATTTCTCTTGAAGAAAAAACACTTAAACGGGAATTGGGAGACCCATATATATTATACTATAATGCTGTTCCTCGGATTTTTCCTATGTTAACTCGTTGGAAGGAAGGGAAAACAGCTTCCCCTCGGTCTTGGGCTAACACCTTAAAAATAGAAAAAAGAACCCTTCAAACACTACTTGGATTTCTTTTACTTTTGCTTGTTCGCATACAATTATTTAACTAGCAATATTTCTATAAATGTGACGGTCGGTTCTACTAAGATTTTAATTATTGCTGGAGAAGCTTCCGGTGATATGCATGGCGCAGCATTGGTAGCGGAGCTACAAAAATTAAATCCAACTTTATCATTTTTCGGGGTAGGTGGTGACAAGATGGGTAAAGAAGGGGTTTCTCTTCTTGAACATACAGATAAAATGGCTATTATGGGTTTTACTGAAGTGCTCACCAAATATGGTTTTCTAAAGAAAGTTTTTAATAAAGTAATTGATTTGGCAATAGAATTACAACCCGCCCGGGCGATTCTTATTGATTATCCAGGATTCAATCTTAAGCTCTCAAAAAAATTTAAAGAACTAAAAATACCAGTTACATATTATATTCCACCACAATTATGGGCATGGCATGAAAGCCGAATAGAGATTATAAAAAAATATGTGGATCAAGTAATCTGTATATTCCCTTTTGAAAAAGAGTGGTATAAAAAACGAGGGATAAATGTAGAATTTGTAGGTCATCCATTTTTGGACTTAAAAGAAGAAATGTTTTCTAAAACAAAATTCCTTAAGAAACATAGAATGCCTGAAGAAGCACAAATTGTATCTCTGTTTCCAGGAAGTCGGCAGAAAGAAGTAGATCGCCATTTACCAATCATGCTTGAGACAATAAAAAGATTAAAAAAAGAGAACAAGAAAATTGTTTGTATCATTGGTAAAGCAAAGGACGTTACAATAAACCTGCCTAAGACTAATTATTTGAAAATTGAGGAAAACACACCTGTTTCAGCTTTAAGATATTCAGATGTTGCAATCGTCGCATCGGGAACAGTCACCCTTGAAGCGGCGCTATTTGAAACGCCAACGGTGGTAATTTATAAACTATCTGTTATCAGCGGTTTTTTAGCGAAAATTCTGGTGAAAGTGAAATTTGTATCCATGCCAAACTTGATAGCGAACAAAGCAGTGTTTCCGGAACTCCTACTATCAGATGGAACACCAGAGAAAATAACAGCGGAGGTGAAGTATTTGTTGCAAAGCACTACACGCCGAGAAGAGATGTTGGAGGAAATTAAGAAAGTAAAAATAAAATTAGGTCGCCCGGGCGCATCAAGAAGGGCAGCGTACCTCATCGACAAAGTAATTACTTCAAATAAAAATGATTAAAAATATTTTATTTCATTTTAAAGGATGGATTGGTGGCTTTTTGATAATGTCTCTATTTAGACTTAATAGACAAAAATTAGTGAACTCAGAAATAATGGAAGAAATTATATCATCTGGGAAATCAATCATTATTTGTTGCTGGCATGGTCGCCTTTTGTTTCCATTTTACTTCTTCCGGAAAAAGGGATTCTACGCTCTTGCTGGACTACATCGAGATGCCGAAATAATCTCAAAAATTGGAAGTAAAATGGGGTGGAATATGATCAGAGGATCCAGCAGTAAAAAAGGGAAAGAAGCCTATGGGGAAATTGTACAGAGGTTAAAGGAAAGTGGAATTATAGTGGGACTAACTCCAGATGGACCCAAAGGACCCCGGCTGAAAGCAAAAAGAGGAACGGTACGAGCAGCACAAGAAACAGGGACTGTTATCATTCCGGTGTCGGGGCAATCAAACAGACGTTGGGAGGTGATTAACTGGGACGTGTTGGTCATACCAAAACCATTTGGAAGATCGGTTTTCGTGTTTGGAGAACCATTAATCGTAACAAAGAACGATGATATAGATGAGATTAATAATGAATTGGAAAAGAGACTGATATCTGTGCAGGAACAGGCAGATGAACTCATTGATAATAAAATTTAGATTTCTTCTTTTTCCTCTTTCCCTATTTTATTGGGGAATGATCATATGGAGGAATATTTATTATAACATTGGTTTCTTTGTTACAAGGAAGATACATAGAACGGTAATTAGTATTGGGAATATAGTAACAGGCGGTACAGGGAAAACACCTGCGGTAATTTATTTTGCCACGAAGCTCACCGAATATGGGGTTAAAGTAGTAGTATTAAGTCGTGGGTATGGTCGTAAATCTACAGGCACTGTTATTGTATCAGATGGAGAAAATAAAAAGGCAAGCTTACAAGATTCCGGTGATGAGCCGTTTTTAATGGCAAAAAAACTAACGGGGGTGCCTATTGTTGTTGATGAAGTACGATATCGAGGGGGATTGTTTGCAATTAAAAAATTTAAACCTGATATTATTATTTTAGATGATGGTTTTCAACACCGGTCATTGTATAGGGATATGGACATTGTTCTTCTAAACAGCATTGACACTCCAAAAGATTATAAGCTATTTCCTTATGGTAATCTCAGGGAGCCCTTTATCCATTTAAAGCGATCTGATTTTATAATCTGGACGAAAACGAATTTTGCTCAACCGCCCCCCACTTTGAGAAACAAGATATTCCAGATGAAGATACCGCAGTTTCGAAGTTATATTAGACCGGGGAAAGAAATGAAAACTACAAAGGGCAGTATGATTCTATTTAGTGAGATCGCAGAAAAGAGGGTATATGCCTTTTGTGGGGTGGCAGATCCCCTGTCTTTTAAAAAACTGTTAAAGGAGGCCGGCGCCGAATTAGTCCGGTTTAATACTTTCAATGATCACCACATATATAATACTGAAGAAATAAAAGGAATGCAGATAGAGGGGAAAGAATTGAACGCAGACATTTATTTAACGACGGAAAAAGATTTCTACAAAGCTATTGGGGTCGCGCCCAATGATATGACTATTTATTCTGTAAGTTTGGAATTTACCCTACCTGAAAAGGTGGAAAAGAGATTGTTAGACGAAATATATAGCAAGCTAAAAAATTAGATGGGTTGGGATTCTGTTACCTTATTGCTGTAACACCCACCGTAAAAATGGCACCCACAAATGCCAAGAGCAAAGGCCAGCTTGTAGAGATAAACTGTTGTGTACTTGGATCTTCAAACACGTGAATCTGGAATTCGTGCGATGTGGCTGCACCCCGCTCATCAATGGCTGTGATAATAATGTCATTAACCCCTCTTTGGTTCATTCTCGGTTTCCATCTCAAAAGACCAGTTTTTTCATCAAATCTTGCATACTTGGGGAGTTTAACGGGACGCAATTTTACTTTGTCCCCGTTTAGGTCTTCCACTGCCATGCGGTAGCGATATTCAAAATTAGTAAGAGCGACAGGCTTTGGTTGGGAAATGACAGAAGGTGGCATATTAACGAACAATTTTGACTCTTGGCGGTCTTCCGAATATCCGTCTGAAACTTTAACCGAAAACAGTCTGCTGTTTATTTGGGAGGCAGTAGGAATCCATGTAATTTTACCATCCCGGGTGATTTGCATTCCTTTAGGTGATTTAAGAAGTTCGTAGGTTAATTTCTTGTCTCTGTTCTTATCCTCTACCACAACCTTATACTTATAAATCTGATCCACACGGGCTGTTTTCGGTGGGGTTGAAATGATTGTGGGAGCATGATTTACATAAAGGTCGAAACTCTGTTCGTCTTTGGTATAGCCATCGGACACCATAAAAGCAATGGTATGGGAATCATATTGTTTTAATGAGGGAGTCCATGTAAGAACTCCTGTGAGTTCATCTACAAACATGCCGTCAGGAAAATCGAGAAGGGTATACCTTATCAGCGGCAATCGATCTACCAGAACTTTGGGTGGTTTACCTTTGTTTCCCTCAAAGAAGTGCCACAGAATATCTTTAATTTTTATCCACCTGCCCCCTACCCTTTTTGTCACAACGATGAGTTGATCGTCTTCGTAAAAAATATTCTGTACGAATTTTTTCAGGTTCACACGAGCAACCACATCCTCTCTATCAGGACCCTTTTCATCAAACTCAATAAGGATGGATTTTTTACTTTTAAACTCCCCGATATATCGTTCGATATTTTCTCTATACACATCGTCTTCAATGGTTATTGCATAGACTTTTGTACTTTTAAAGTCATACACGGGAGTAACCCTTGCGAAGGTCATAAGAGAACCCTGATTCAAATCATGGGTGCCAATCTGGTAAGTGTACGGCTTGCCTACCGCAGCAAGAGTGGGTGGTTCGGAAATAATATGGATGGTAGCATTCACGTAAAAGTCGAATGTTTTTTCGATGAAAACATGTCCATCAGTAATTTCAATAACTGCTGTAGAAAAGTCTAAATTCTCTTCAGTGGGTACCCATAGCAATCGTCCTGTAGCAGGGTCGATTCTCATACCAGGCGGCATTTCTACAGGATTATATCTGACTATGTCGAATTCATTGGGCTCATAAGCTTCAAAACGAAAATCCAACGTATCAAATAAAGAGACTTTTGTCATAGGATCCAAAGCCATAGTCAGAACGGGTGGATGATTAACGAATATAGCCACATGTTGTGTATCTGCTGCGATCCCATGATTAACCACTACCACATATTTTTGCGTGTCTATTTGTGTGCTTTGGGGTGTCCATGTTACAAGACCTGTGTGATCCACCATCATCCCGTACGGTGATTTAAACAGTGAATAATGGAGTTCCTGTTGTTTTTCTTTCGGTATTTGAACAGCCAATTGATATTGGTAAAATTCGTTCACAGATGCTTCAAGAACCGGTTCGGACGTGATGACCACCTGACCGCGGGAGTAAAGTCTGAAAGACTGAACATCCCTGTCAAATCCATCTGACACAACAGCCCTGACACCGTAAATATTCACATGGCTGTCATCGGTCTGCCAGGAAATAAAACCGGTTTGATCTACTGTCATGCCTTCAGGTGATTTTTCCAAAGAATAGTGTAAGTAGGCATCTTCGTTTGCGTCGGTTACAATTAATTGGTAGCTGAAGAGAGTCCCGGCTACAAACTCTGTAATCGGAGGAGTCGAAGTGATGACCGGAGGATCGTTGACGTAAATCCAAAATCGCTGATCCAGAGAGGCAAGCTCCGGAACAACCTGATACATAACGATGCTATCTTCTTCCGATGTAATGATATCGACGGTTTCACCAACCTTCATCCTGAGATTAAAAAACAGCTCATAGGCGCCCAATTGTGTATCATCCGGAACCCATTCAATGGAACGGGTTTCATAGTGGAAGTACATTCCTCTAGGGGGAGATGTCAGCCACCGAAAGCTGAAGAATTCTCGGTCGTCTTCTTCGGAAATTGTGAATGCAAAGGTCTGATGTACTGGTAGAATATAAGAGGGGAGTATCCCGGGTGGCAGGGGAACGCCTTCCATGGGTACTGAAGGCGCCGGCTCCTTGATCGTTTCTTCAATTTTTGTCTGGGGAATGTAAGTATCTACCAGGATTTCTTCCGGATATTCAGGGAGAATTCCGAGCTCAAAATAAAATATCTCGCTTTCTTTACCCGTCCACCCGCCGGCGATAACTGTACCTAAATAGATATCATCTACAATCTCAGGTAAAACGGAGAAGATCTGAGCCATACCATTTGTTTCGTCTCTTGCTACGGAATAGGATTCCTGTAAGGGAATCTCCCCCGTACCGCCTCCATAGGCAAGCGTGACAATTCCCTGCTGACCGCTTACCAAAAGGAGATCTTGTCTGCCATCCTGATTGAAGTCTGCCTGTTTCAGATCGGAGAGAGGTCCTGCATCTATGCCTAATTCACGGATATCGATGGTTCTATCAGATGGAGAGATGGAGACTACATGTCCTGATCGAAAGGGGATAAGAAGATCGTCACGATTGTTGTTATCCCAGTCAAGAGTAACCAGGGAATGGTACAACACTTCCGACATGCCCGGTACCCGATGGAGAGCATTAGGACCGGAAACAAGAGTTCCCTCACGATTAATGAAAAATTGAACTCGCAACACATTTCTTTCCGGACTGAAGGCTATCAGATCTGATTGACCGTCTCGGTTATAATCCAATCCTGCAACAAACAGTTGCCCCGAACTTGTGTTGAATTTATCGAGGGTGATAGACCATTTTTCAATCAACTGTTTTGTATCATCTATAGTGACAAGGGACAGAACGGACAAGGTCCTCTCAGCACCCTGGAGAGAAATGGCGAGTTCTTCTCTGCCGTCTCCTTCCAGATCGATGACGACAAAGTTATTAAGAATCTGTGCCTGTGGAAGAGATGAGAGGGAAAGGGTAATGGCTGGGCTTTCACTAAACTCCCCCTGAACCCAGTCAAATAGATAGATGACAGCCAGTGAAATTTCCTCTGCATCACCGGTGAGGGCATTTACGCCCACAACGAGAGAAGGTGTGCCACTGCCATCTAAATCAGCCAGATGGGATGTGACAATCCTGCCCCTGATATGCCTCGGGGTTTCGAAAAACCACAATAATTGGGGAAAGCCTAATTCATCAATCTCATAGTATCCGGTCATGGTAACCAACCTCCCCAACCGGCGTCCTTCCTCGATGGTGAGAAATTCCACAAGATCATCGTTATCCAGGTCAAACACACCGTTCAAGTGAGTGATCTGGAGGTCGGAAGCGCTAATCAATGAAATAAGGAAGAAATACGTAAATATTTTTATGCGTGTAAAGAATGTTTTTTCCACAGAAACGGGGATATAAAATTGCTTCACTATTCTTTCCCCTCTTCAGAAGAAGCTTCTACCCATATATATATTTCTTTGGAGAGAGACTCAGTTTTGGTAACTACCTGTAGTTCTATGTCCGTTTCTGCAATTTCAACGCGTTTACCAATTATTTCATATTCCACGTCGTAGGCAAATCTATGAAGACCCACTTGGTTTGATTTAGGCGTCCAGATTATTGATCGAGACGTGGGATCAAAGGTGGCCCCTCTCGGAAGGACGCGAGGTCGAAATGCACGAAACTTTTTCCCCTCTTCATTGTCGAGAGGTAGGGTAAACTCCATTCCTGAGAACAGTGTATCAGAAATTGTCGCATCTGGAGGGAGGGTTATAGTTGGTCCTGCAGGCGGTGTTTCTCCCTCTCTCGTAAGAGACCTTAACTCGACTTTCTGAACCCTTCCGGCAATACCGGGTGTTTTGTCTTCAATTGCTTCTATAGACTCCTCGGTTGTTGTGGATTCTTCAGCTTTGTCTTTGCTCAATAACACTTCATCCACCGCTTTCTGATCAAGCGAAGTCAGCTCTAATTGTCTTATCTGTTTGAGTCGAGCCTCTTCCGACTCCTCTCTTGCTTCCGTTACTTCTTCCATACTCACCTCTTCAGTTGTAATGAGGACATCTTCTATCTCTTCTTTGTCCATGGAAGTAAGTTCAAGCTGCCTAACAGGTTTGGGTTGAGCTGATTCAGATTCTCCCAGCACTTTTTTTGCTGCAATAGCTTCAAATTTCAGTCTACGTGCCTTCATTCCTCCTATTCCTAACTCAGCTCTTGCCAGAAGGATTTCGTTCACATCCACGTTGGTAAGACTTTCAGTGGAAATGTGAAACAATCCGGCAATCGTAGGATCTAATGGAATCAGGTTAATGGAATCAGCAGACAGGTACAAAGCGGAAGCCGACCCATCGTGGAAAGGAAGGACCACGTCCAACTGACCATCCTGATTTACATCGGTGGAAGTGACGGAATATGTATTAAGAGTCGTTCGAGATTCTATCAGGGATGCGACGATTTTTTTATATGACATCTGTTTTGAGAACCGGCCTCCAGTATTCTCGAATACTTCAGTAATTATCTCCTCCATTTCCTGACTTACAGCAACTAAATCCATGAAACCATCCTGATTTTTGTCTGCTATGGATAGGACTATCCGACCATACCCGGAGGCAAGCTGTTCGGAGGTGAGGGTTGAGGATACCCGGAGTGCAGATGGATCTACGGAAACATCTAGGGTCAATAGTCGAATCTCTCGAATGGGACTTCCCAGCGCAATGGCAATCTCATCCCGTCCATCGTTATCAAGATCAACGACAGCAAGGCTGGTAGGGTGAAGGGGAAGTTTTTCTCCGGAGGGTTTCCAGGTAATCGATGCAGATTGTGAGAAATTACCATTTACCCAGGAGAAAAGTTGAACTAATGAGTGAGTTTCATCGGATCCAGACAGGGGGTAGTTTTCCACAACGGTGATCTCAGGTGTGCCATCGCCATCCATATCAGAAATGCTGACTCCGGCAATGGAAACAGGAGAATTGTAGCGCCAGATTTCCGTATGCTCACCCAAGTCGTCAATCTCATAGTAGGCTGCCACTTTTGGGAAAACATCTTCCGGGTCTGCTTTTTCAAGGCTTAAGAATTCACTGAACCCGTCGCCATCAAAGTCATAAGTTCCATTGATGGTTAAATAGGACCTCTCAGCTAAAACGATAGTGCTGAGAAAGCAAAATAATATGGGAGCAGACAGAACGGCTTTTGCTGTGAATAAAATTTTCTTCATTTTTCTGTATGACCAGTTAAAAAAGAAGGTATGCGGAATTGCGGATGGAGAAACTCCAATCCGTCTACTACAATGCTTACCCTTACCTCTCTCAAGCCTTTGAATATATTGGGAGACTTTCTCAAAATCAAGAAGAAATAAATGCTGAAGTTCCCCCAAAATATTGGCGGAGGTTTTACCCGAAACGATGATCTGCCAGATTCTCCCTTCATTTCCTTACTATGTGTGATGTTGTCCCAATACGAATCCATCACGCCAACTGGCGGCTGGATTGTCCGGTTCAGGTATAGAATATTTTATTATGCGAACAATATTGTTTGATTTTTCCCCTCTCATAAATAATATCGAACTGGTTCGATATTGTAATCATACACCAAAGTACTCATGGGAATTACCATTAAAGACATTGCACAAATTGCTGGAGTTTCAACTTCCACCGTATCATTGATCATGTCAGGTAAAGGTTATGTGAGTGGCGATACGAGGGAAAAAGTTCAGAAAATTATTGATGAGTATAATTACAGACCCCTTCGTAGCGCCAGGCAATTAGCCTCGAATAAAACAGGGAACATTGGATTCATAATTTCCGATGTACACTTGTCCCGGTCAGAAGCATTTTATTCACGTATTCTATTAGGCGCTGAACTTGAAGCGAGGAATTATGATGCATATTTACTGTTATCTACTGTAAGAGCAGATCTCGATGTTCCCAGGAACATTCCCAGGTTTCTTAAGGGGAGAGATATTGACGGTGTTATCGTTGCAGGAAGCGTCCCTCACGATTTGATAAAGTATATTCTAAAAGAAAATATCCCAATGGTCTTAATAGATTTTAAGGTTGAAAACTTAAAAATTGACACGGTCTTCATGGATAATCGCTCGGGGATCCATCAAGCAGTGGAACATTTGGTTAAGCAGAATATCAGGCAAATCGGATTTATCGGTGGATCGAACTATCACCCCTCTATCAGAGAGAGGTTTGAAGGCTATCAGACGGGTATGGAGAAGAATGGCCTTGGGAATATTGCCAGAAACAAGGATTACACCTATCTCATTGATGATGAAACATCTGCCGAAATTGGTGCGAAAGGTATTTCGTCTGTTTTGAAGAGTGCTTCTGAACTTGAAGCCGTAATTTGTGTAAATGACACAACTGCTCTGGGGTGTCTCCAACAACTCAGAGAGCAAAGAAAAAGAATTCCGGAAGATATAGCCGTCATTGGGTTTGATGATAATTATTATGCAAGCGTGATGCATCCCCCCCTCTCTTCTATCTATGTTCCAAAAGTCGAGATGGGGATGGCTGCGATGAAGTTACTTATGGAACGGATTGAAAACCGAAAGCAGTTGTGTCAGACTCGTGTTATCCCAGTCGAATTAGTTGTCCGAGAATCAAGCATGCAGAATCATATCATATAGAATTAAAAAGCTTAATCCCCGGACACGTTGGAACTATAAAAAGTATAAGGTATAAGATTTATAATAAAAATATTTAGACCTGTCTAAACCCTACCGATCCGAAGGCTCCTGTGGACAAGACAGTCCGACAAATCGGAATCAGAGACAAACCGGAACCCCGCTCCCGACGGGTCGGGATGCCGTCTTGGCGATAAGTTCTTTAATGTAAAAACAGGATTACTATGCTCTGTTTCTTTCTACTCATCTGTATTATTTCTTAGAGTACTAAATTAGACTTGCTATTACTCTTTCCATTAACTAAAGCAATACATTCACCAACAAATTTTTACTTGACATTATTGTGGAATCATAGATAACATCGAACCGTTTCGATAGATATTATGAGACAGGAAAGAATTTAGAAACGAACAAAAGTTAATTTCAGCATCTTTGACTCCTACCTTGTGGGGTAATTTTATAGATATGGAAAGTTTGAACAACTCTATCATAAAACGTTATGAAGGAAATCCTATCCTTACAAAGAGAGATGTCCCCTATCCAGTAGAAACGGTTCATAATGCATCTGTTATACAATACAATGGTCAATATATAATGCTATTTCGATCTCATAAACGGAATGGACGATGTATCATAGGAATTGCTGATAGCGAGGATGGTTTTAATTTCAAGGTCAGACCTGAACCATTCATTGTACCTGCAACAGAGGGAGTATTTTCAGTATATGAGGCATACGGGGTTGAAGATCCACGGTGCTGCAAGATAGATAACGAATATTTTATTACTTACAGTGCTTACTCGAAATACGGTGTTAGAATAGGTTTAGCGAAAACCACGGATTTTGAGAAAATTGAACGGATTTCTCTTATTACGGAATCGGATCATCGCAATATTGTCATTTTTCCCGAGAAATTTAAGGGTCGTTTTGCTCGTCTGGATCGTCCTCATTCTGAAATTTCTCCCTGGTCAATCTGGATATCCTATTCACCGGATTTAATTCACTGGGGTGATTCCAGACTCGTTATGAAACCGGAGCTTTATCATTGGGACGAGATGAAGATTGGTCCTGGCGCCACACCATTTAAAACGAAAGAGGGGTGGTTAAATATCTATCATGGTGTATTTCCTACAATGAACGGCTCTGTATATAGGCTCGGATTAGCTCTTCATGATTTAGAGGATCCGGCAAAAATCGTAGGAGTATCTGATGATTGGATTCTTCAGCCTGAGGACCCATGGGAAGTTACCGGATATGTGAATAATGTGGTATTTACCTGTGGAGCCGTGCCTGAAAGTGACGGGACGGTAAAGATTTATTGGGGGGGCGCTGACACGGTCATGTGCGTGGGGACAGCACGAATAGATGATCTGGTCGGGATGTGTTTAAAAAACTCTCGTGCGCCGTTGTGATATCTATAATATGTGTCAATTGAAAAGTTTTTATCTTAATGAATTTCCAATTAACTTTGGGACAAAAGATCCATCGATCAATCTAAAAATTGTGTTGATGGGTAACAAAGGACATAAACAAAAGTAGGATGAAAAATAATACTTCATAAAATTTCAAATCGTTATTACATTGTTACGAATTGTTATAAACAAAATAAGGAGAAATAAAGTGAAGCCAATAGTTAATAAAATAAGGCAAAGGGTTAGTGCATTAATCGTTTTCTCTGTTTTTTTAGCAGGATCGATTTTTGCAGAAAACTTATTGGTTAACCCCAGTTTTGAGAATCAAACACCGGCCTTTTGGAATGGGTATAATGCCGTGCTGAACAATGAACTCCTCTGGGAACAGACGGAGGTATACAGTGGTTTTTATTCTTTCAAGGTAACAAAGAGTGGAGCCACCAATAATGCCATTGGATGGAGATCGGATAACAACGCCGATCTGTACTGGAATAATGCAGCGGCGGCGACTTACTCGTTGAGCGCCTATGTAAAGACGGTAGGAGTGAACACAACGCCCGCGAATGATGATGCTAAGATTGGTGTGATCTTTGAGTTTAAGAATGCCGCTGGAGCGGAGTTGACGACTCAGACCGTGTGGGCGGATCAGAGTTCTGCCAGTGTCGACTGGACTCAAATTCAGGGTGTCGCTATTCTGAGTGAAGAACCAGCCTCGGTGGTAGTAAAGGCCATTATGGGTAAGGATGCAACCGGGACGGTTTACTTTGACAATATTGGTTGTGGAACGGATCCCTGGTCGATGGGACTATTCAATGGTGGTGCCGAGACGATTAAGGGCTGGCTGAACTGGTATAGTTCTACTAATGGTTCTTACGGCACGGTGGTACCTGATACAGCGCATACGGGAAGTTATTCGGCTGAATTGTTCAAACCGGACACGACTTCATCGACGTCGGAGATTGTCTACTATTCGATTCCCCAACCGGTGGAAGCGGGTGAGTGGTACAAGATAGGTGTCTGGGTAAAAACGGCCGATGTGAATGATTCGTCTGCTTTTGAGCCCACGTACATCCTCCGGG